>JAQICP010000210.1 GCA_027858555.1 Vallitaleaceae bacterium | reverse complement strand
GACCAATGTGACGACAGAGGGGCGGCAGTATCTAGATTATCCTGTTACAGTCCCTGAAGATCAGGTTTTTGTCTTGGGTGATCACAGAGAAGTAAGCCGCGACAGCAGAAGTTTTGGGTTTGTGAATATACAGAATATTGAAGGAAAAGTGATTTTGAGAATATTCCCATTCAGTAAATTTGGCGGCATGTACTAAATAAATCAATATTATATAAGTCAATCTATAAATACTAAAAGGCTATCTTAAAATAATCGTAATGATTACTTTAAGATAGCCTTTTAAGGTATATCTAGTGAGGGCCTAATAATGATTATAATGAGATTGGGTACTAATCTTCGTTTTTCCAAGCCTCGAATTTTTCTAATGTCATATCATAAGTTTTTTGTGATATCTCAGGAAGTTCGCCACCCCATATCTCCTGGGCCATAGCGTAACCTTCTTTAAAAGCATCAATCAGTAGATCTGCCTTGCTTTTATCGCCACCTGACAATGCTTTTGCAAAGTCCATAAATCTAGTGGATGTTTCCTCTGGACTCCAATAGCCACCAGGAGCAACATCATCCTTTGCTTTTTGGATGGATTCTTCTGTCACTTCTATATCAAGATCTAAACCATCGACCTTTTCACCGTTGATTAATTTTTCAAGAACGCCTCTGAGGCCACCTGCTTGTTTTAGGAAACCAGTATCAATAGTATTTTTGAATAATTCAATCATACGACGATCAGTTTCTTCCTTCATAGCATTTACTTTATCAAGATCTACCTTGTATTTGACTTCTGGAGCAGCGGCATCTTCACTAGGTTCATAAATAGCAACAGGTGATTCTTTTGGTGATATATTTGGTGATTCTTTTTGAGTATCCCCATTAGCTATTTGAGAGGTAGCGTTGGATGAGCTGTTAGATTCAGTAGCAATAGTTTTGGTTTTTTGATTGTACTCAACTGGTACTGCAGGTATATGTCCTATATTACTCATATTTATTCCTCCTTGAAATATGAAAAGTCAATCCTTTGACTTGATTGCAATGTTACTGTGTTATATATATCGGCATATTTTACCAAAAGATTAGCTTTAAAATTTTATTAAATTACTATTATATCTTTGATATATTATAGACGTAGGGGTATAATTATGGTACATTATGTAACAACAAACTAGCACTTAGAAATAGATAGGAGTGATACTATGAAATGTGCAGCATGTCATAAAAATACAGCAGTTGTGTTTGTTACAAAAATAGTTGAAGACAAAAGAGAACGAGTAGGTCTATGTCTACCTTGCGCAAAAGAACAAGGTCTTGCACCTTTAGATCAGTTGCTTGAGCAAAGCGGTATGTCGAATGAAGACTTTGAAAATATAAGTGAGCAAATGGCTTCAATAATGGGAGACCTTGGTATTGATCCTATGACTGGAGATATAGATGAAGATTCACAATTAGACGATAATGATTTGGGACAATTTTCTAATCTGTTCAATGGTGCTTTTGCTGGGATGAAAAATACTAAACCAGCAGATGAACTAGAAGAAGATGAAGAAGATTAGGATGATGAATTACGATCCATCGATTCAGTCAACCAGATCGGAACAACAAGGGTAAAGACTAAAAAGGCTAAAAAGAAGAAACGTAAGTATTTAGATAGCTTTGGCATTAACTTAACTGAAAAGGCAAAGTTTGATGAAGTGGATCGTATTATTGGCAGACACCGAGAGATTGATAGAACCATTCAGATTCTTAATAGAAGATCTAAGAATAATCCCATATTGATTGGTGAACCAGGCGTCGGTAAGACAGCGATTGCAGAAGGACTTGCAGTGAGAATTCACGAAAAGCAAGTACCGGCGAAGTTGTTAAACACAGAGATATATTTGTTGGATTTAACATCAGTTGTTGCAGGTACCCAATTTCGCGGCCAGTTCGAAAGTCGTATGAAAGCAATTATCAAAGAAGCAACTGATGATGGTAATATTATCATAGTTATTGATGAGGTTCATACACTTGTCGGTGCTGGTGAAGCTGAAGGCGGATCCATGAACGCAGCCAATATACTAAAACCAGCTCTTGCTAGAGGTGAACTACAGATAATAGGTGCGACCACACTTAATGAATATAGGAAGCATATCGAGAAGGATGCTGCTTTAGAACGCAGGTTCCAACCGATTATTGTTGATGAACCTAGTATGGAAGAATCTGTAGAGATACTTAAAGGCATCAAGGATTATTATGAAGATTTTCATAAGGTTCAGATATCTGATGAGGTTATTGAATATGCAGTCCTCATGAGCGAACGTTATATTCATGATCGATTTTTACCAGACAAGGCTATTGATGTCATTGACGAAGCGGGCTCAAGGGCTAATCTTAAAAATCTCGGTTTAGTTGAACTTGAAGCCCTAAAAGATGAACTGATAAAAGTTGGAGAAGAACAAGAAGCAGCAGCGGTAGCAAAAGAATATCAGATTGCAGCCGATTGTCGTATGAAAGAACTGCAAATCACTGACAAGATTGCGCGTATTGAAGAGCGTTGTAAGAATGTATTTATAACTACAGAGGATATAGCCTTTGTTATAGAGGCTTGGACTAAAATTCCAGTCCAATCGATCTCAGAGGATGAAGCATACAAATTGATACATCTTGAGGATAGATTGCATCGAAGAATTATTGGTCAACACGAAGCGGTAGTTAGTCTTTCGAAAGCAATAAGAAGAAACCGATCTGGATTTAAACGTAACAAGAGATCGGCATCATTCATATTTGTTGGACCTACTGGGGTAGGAAAGACTGAGTTAACTAAAGCTTTAGCGGTAGAATTATTTAATTCTGAAGAAGCGATCATAAGGTTTGATATGTCCGAGTTTATGGAAAAGCATACTGTATCCAAATTAATAGGTGCGCCTCCAGGTTATATAGGGTATGATCAAGCGGGTCAGTTAACTGAAAAAGTAAGGCGCAAGCCATATTCTGTCATATTACTAGATGAAATTGAAAAGGCTCATCCAGATGTATTCAATCTATTACTTCAGATACTGGAAGATGGCAGATTGACTGATTCACAAGGACGCACGGTCAATTTTGAAAATACGATTATAATTATGACCTCTAATGCAGGTACGACTAATAAAGGTAACGGAATAGGATTTGGTAAAACTGATTATGATTCTCTAAGTAGCATGACAAAAGATGCATTGAAAGAATATTTCAGACCAGAGTTTACCAATCGTATTGATGAGACCATCGTATTTACTAGATTAGATAGAGAGGAATTATCCTTAATTGCAGATATAATGATTGATGAAGTTATGGGTGATGCCACTGAAAAGGGTATAAAACTTAAAGTTACAGATAATCTGAAAACTTACCTTCTTGAAAAGGGTTATGACGAGAAATATGGTGCAAGACCACTCAGAAGAACTGTCCAAAGATATGTTGAAGACGAACTGGCTGAACAATATATTAAAGGTGAGATCATTACAGGCGACAGCATCATTATGGACTATATAGATGACAAGGTTGTTTTAACCAAAGCGTAATTAATTAGTAAATCAAAGAGTCATACTAACAAGTGTGGCTCTTAATTTTTACGTGATTATCATATAAAACACCATTGTTTGACTTACCGAGTGGAACCCTGAA
>JAQICP010000137.1 GCA_027858555.1 Vallitaleaceae bacterium | reverse complement strand
CCGGTTGCGGTAACTGTGCGGATATCTGTCCTGCTAAGACGAAAGCTTTGGTTATGGAACCACTTGACTCACAATTAGCTGAAATAGATAACTGGAATTATGTACATGGTACAGTGACTTATAAAGATACATTAGTAGATAAGAAAACTGTTAAAGGTTCACAATTTGCACAACCATTATTTGAATTCTCAGGCGCTTGTGCAGGCTGTGGCGAGACACCTTACCTTAAAACAATCACTCAATTATTTGGTGAGCGTATGGTAATCGCTAATGCAACAGGTTGTTCTTCAATCTGGGGTGGTTCTGCACCTTCAACAGTATTTACTAGAAATGCTGAAGGTAATGGACCAGCTTGGGCTAACTCATTATTTGAAGATAATGCTGAGTATGGTTTTGGTATGGCTAAAGGTATCAAGCAAATTAGAGCTCAAGTAGCTGTTAAAATGGTTGAATTACTTGAAAAAGACGTACCTGCAACTGTTAAAGATGCATGTAATGCATGGTTAGAAGGTCAAGAAGACGCTGATGCATCAAAAGCTAACGCTGAAGCTGTAAGAAGTGCACTTAGTGGTGTTACTTCAACTGACGCAGAAACTCAAAGCCTACTTAATGCAATCAACAACAAAGCAGATTACTTAATTAAGAAATCAGTATGGATTGTTGGTGGTGACGGATGGGCATATGACATCGGTTATGGTGGTTTAGACCACGTATTAGCATCAGGTGAGAATGTTAATGTATTAGTATTTGATACTGAAGTATATTCTAACACTGGTGGTCAAGCATCTAAAGCAACACCTACTGCTGCTGTAGCTAAGTTTGCTGCAAGTGGTAAAGAGGTTAAGAAGAAAGACCTTGGTATGATTGCTGCAACTTATGGTTATGTATATGTAGCTCAAGTAGCAATTGGTTCTAATAAAAATCAATTCATTAAAGCTATCGTTGAAGCTGAAAAGCATGACGGTCCTTCATTAATAATCGCTTACTCACCATGTATCGCACACGGTTTGAAATGTGGTATGGGTAAATCAATTGAAAGAGAGCAAATGGCTGTTGACGCAGGTTACTGGCACTTATGGCGTTACCAACCAGCTTTGAAAGCAGAAGGAAAGAATCCATTTACATTAGATTCAAAAGAACCTTCAGCTGATTTCAATGAATTCCTTCTTGGAGAAGTTAGATACACATCATTACAAAAGACTTTCCCAGAACAAGCTAAGAGGTTATTCGTTAAAGCAGCAACAGATGCAAAATCTCGTTATGAATCATACGTAAGAATGACACGTGACTAATATCAATATCAGAAGCCTCCCGGTCTACGACTGGGAGGCTTTTTTTAATATTCAAGATATGATAATATAGACTTGAGTAAAGGTAGTCAGATATTAACAGAAGGGAGGCTGGTACATATGAAAAAAGTATTGATCGGAGTTGTACTCGGGTTAATGATTGTCGTAGTGGGGGTAACAAGTTATTTCATCGGAACCCGAAGTAGTGCTTCAAAGGCAGAAAAATTAATCTACTTTGATGAGCCAGAAGAAGCCATTATGAAGTTTGTAGAATCAGTTAATGATGCAGACATGCCAGGCATAAAAGAAGCGTTTGGTATAGCAGTAAAGACAGAAGGATTTGATTATGGGAAGTATGCAGAAGTGCTTAAGTCTATATCACCAATGGCTGGTATGCCAGAGGGCAATGAATTATTTAGAGAAATGAATGAAATATATTTTGCCACTCAGGTTTATAGCCAGTTAAAAACATTTTTTATGATACTAAATACAGATGCTTTTGTAGGTATGACATATATAATTGATATTTCAAATTCGGATAATACTATTGAGTCTTTGGATCAAGATTTAGATGATTTTATTGCTGATTATGAAGATATTCAAGAAATAGAAGTCATAGGCATATATAGATATACAGAATTTGATGACGATGAAAGACATCAAGAAAACATGCAGAAACGATCTAAACCATTTGGTGCAGAGAATTCTTATGATTGTGCACTTGTTTTTGAATATGATAGAAATGATTACGTGCTGGGAATCACAGTTTATGAATACGATGAGGGCTATATTATAAGCAGTTTAAATAGTGTATTTCTTGATACTGGGTTCGGTATCCCAAGTAAACTTGATGATGACTGGGAAGACCTTATTGACGATGAATGTGAAAAATTGTACTAGTTCAACATGAACTCCAAATATTCTATAATTTCACAATCAGTTTCTCTGGGAGTGATTGTCTTTTGCAGTGTCATTCTTGCTGTTACCTTT
>JAQICP010000072.1 GCA_027858555.1 Vallitaleaceae bacterium | reverse complement strand
ATTCAGCAAAATATAGTTGTTGAAAAACGAACATAATATTGAGATTCCTATATTTTATTGAAAAACATATCTGATAATTCAGACGAAATAATATTGAAAACATATCTAGAGAGAAAATTTAGAACTCATATTATTTAGATATTGATTAAAAGGAGAGGTGATCACAATCAATAAAACAAAATTTATCGGCTTCCGACTATCTGAAGCCGACTACCAAAAAATCCAAACCAAAGCCCAAAAAGCAAATCTAAATATTAGCCAATACGTATCCTTGTCCGCACTGGACAAGGATATTTTTGTATTCGATGATATGAAAGAAATGAACCATCAGCTTTCTAAAATTGGTAACAACCTAAACCAGTTAACTTTGTTAGCTCATCAAGGCAAGATCAAGGAGGTGAACTTAACTAAAATGAGCCAAGACATTTCAGATATGTGGGATGAACTTTGCAAAATCGTAAAGAGAAAGAGGTGAAGACAAATGAGCTATCATATTTATCGAGTTGGAGAGGGCTGTAAGTGGATGGATGATATGCAGGAAGCAGTTGATCATTTCAAAGCATTACCATCGGATAAGAAATATACAGCCATTGGAATTAGTGAAGGTGGCTATGCAGTTGATGTTGTTATCAAAGGTGAGTATGCAGGTAAAGGCGAACTACTTTGCTCAAGAGATATCAAGCAGTCAATACTATTTCAAGAATATCCTGAGAAGATTATTAAGACTCTGAAGGCACTATATGAAGCGGTTGGTGTCAAAGAGGAACATGCATCGCAAATCATTGATGACTTAACAAGAATAGCTGATGAGTTAGATGATCTAGAAGAGATGTGATGAAATGGCCATTATTGAATTTATTAATGGTAAAAATGATTCTTTGTCAGCGCTAAAAAGAGTACTTGCCTATATCAACAATCCAGCAAAGACAGAAGAACATCTAAAGGGCGCACACAACTGCAATAATGCTAAAGCTTATAACGATATGTACATGGTTAAAAACACATCTAATAAAACACAAGGCAGACAATACATTCATTTCACACAAAGCTTTGCACCTTATGACAAAGTAACACCTGAGATTATAAAGAAAATTGCTGATGAATTGATCCAACATTCATCATTTAATGGGTATCAAGTTGCTTATGCTGTTCACAGAGACAGAGAGCACTTGCATACCCCTTTTATTGTTAATACTGTGCATACTGAAACAAGTAAGAAATGGCGGCAGAGCAAAGAAGAGCTACAAGCCTTTAAAGATTATTCAGATGACCTTTGCAGAAAGTATGGGCTAATAATTACTAATGGCAAAAAAGGTAATCATATTAATCGTGGCGAGTATAGAACTAAAGATAAAGGAATCAGTTGGAAGTATGAATTATTTTTAGCGGTTAAACATTGCAAATGGTCAGCGAAGAGTAGAGATGAATTTATTCAAAACATGAATAAACTGGGATATTCAGTTAATTGGACAGAGGAGCGAAAGTATATCACCTTCGTCAATAAAGAAGGAAAAAAATGCAGAAACAGAAAGCTTTATCCACCTGAGCAATTCACCAAAGAAGCATTACAAAAAGCCTTTGATCAAAACGCACAGTATTCAAAAGAGAAAGCGTACGAAACTAGCTTTGAAATATTACTATCAAGCATTAAACTGCTACAATCATATGATCATTCAGAGACTGCGAAGAACTTTCCAATATCAACATTAGAAGGGAACAATCTGAAGGATAAGGTTGCTGAACTTAAGAAAGGGAAGGGATTGGATTGGGACAAAGACAATGGCATGGAGATGTAGAAAGAGAGGCTATATATGAATAAGAAACAATTAGATGAGATTGTAAGACAGATTGAAAAACTTGGATACGAATGTAGATTAGCAACAGAAGATGGTCAGTATTATCACATCTATAAAGGTGAGGAAAGACTATGCATCTTATTTGATAATGGTGCTATTAATACCAACGCCTATTCAGATATTTTCAGCATAGTTATAAGGACTAAAGAATACCTAAATAACTACGAAAATGCTCAGGAATTAAAAGCTTCAGGTCTTCGATTAGGATATCGAAAACTTCTTGAATTTAATGATATTGTTCTGGCAATGAGAGATTTAGAAAGTATCAATGAATATGAGTTTGTGACATGGCAGTACTCACCAGATAGAACCTCTGTGAATTATGGGCACTACTTAACTGATTATACAGCTGCTAAAGAAGATTTTGCAGAAAGAGCAGGTCTTTCGGATCGCTATAAGAAATTCACAGAATCACAGTTAAAAGTCATCCATTCTAGTCTTGTAAGTATTGTTGGGTTAAATCAGAATCTTGATTATCAAACAGAAAAAGCAATTGGAACTATTCTAGAAAAAATTGGTGAGATTATTCCAGAGATCAATCAACATGATCAGCTTGAGGATGAAGGTGTTGTACTAGAGGATGGATTGGAGATGTAATAAATGAAATTCAAACGAATAAAGCTGATTGCATCAGTTTTGATATTTCTTGTAGGGTTATGGTTGAATATACATTTTTCGACGACCCTGCATTTTTCGTTATCAGGACAATTTGAGGTGCTTAGATGGATAAACTTTGATGATTGTTTAGAAAGTTTGACAACAAATGAAGCACATAAAAATCTGTTTCTATGCTTTCAAGGATTTGTATTATTAAGTGCCATATATTACTATGTGGCCAATCACAAGCCCTATCAATCTAACTTAATTGAGATTACACCTGAGATATCAACACCAGTACCTGCAGGACAAAAACAATTCGGTTCGGCAAGGTGGATGACGGATAAGGAAAAAGGACAATCTTTTAGGCATTTTGAAATGGATAAGACAGGAAACACGAAGTTACCATCAGGAGGAATTGTTCTTGGTAAGAAACAGCAAGGGTTGTCGGAACATATATATTATGTAGAGGATGACACGCATGTACTATGTATTGGCGCAACTAGATCAGGTAAAACTAGAAGTTTTGTTCTTCAATCTATTGGTGCATTAGGTCTTGCAGGAGAAAGTATGATAATAAGTGATCCAAAAGGAGAGCTTTATAGTTATACGTTTCCATTTCTTGAAAAGAAAGGCTATGAAGTCATTTGTATTGATTTTAAGAACCCTTTGAAAAGTAATCGTTATAATTTCTTACAGCCAGTTATTGATGCCATTGATCAAGATGATATTC
>JAQICP010000006.1 GCA_027858555.1 Vallitaleaceae bacterium | reverse complement strand
CAATTTTATTAGTGGCAGCAATGCTGACAACATTATTTGTTGGTTGTACAAAAGATGAGGTTACAGATGCTACAGATACACCAGTAGCTGACGCGGGCACAGATACACCAGATGCTGATACAGATGCGCCTGAAGTAGAAGCGGCTGAAGTTACAGGTACGATTACAGTTATTACACAACGTACGGACCTTCTACTTGAAGATGCGCCAATTAGCATGATGGATTATGCGGCAGCATTCAATGAGATCTATCCAGGTGTAACAGTTGAATTCGAAGGTATTACTGATTATGAAGGTCAGATTAGAATTCGTATGAATACAGTTGAATATGGTGATGTGCTTATGATTCCTAGAGAGAACTTCACACTTGACATGTTACCAGATTTCTTTGAGCCACTTGGAACACTTGAAGAGATGAGTGCTGAGTACTTATGGATGACAGACTTTGCTTATGATGGTATGAGTTATGGTATTCCTTCAGTAGGTAATGCACAAGGCGTTCTATATAACAAAGATGTATGGGCGGAAGCCGGCATTACAGAATTACCAACTTCAGTTGACGAATATTTAGCTGATTTACAATTAGTAAAAGATAATACCGATTCAATTCCTTATTACACAAACTATGCTGCTGGTTGGCCACTTGGTGGACAATGGGAAGCAGAAGCACCTTCATTATCAGGTGATCCTGATTGGGCAAATTCTGTAGCTCATCAAGACGCACCATGGGCAGAAGGCGAGCCATACTATGTTATGAGTAAATTATTATACGATATCGTTGCTAATGGTTTAAGCGAAGAAGACCCAACTGGTACTGACTGGGAAGGTTGTAAAGGCATGTTAGCAAGGGGCGACATCAGTTCTATGGTACTTGGTTCATGGTCAATCGTACAAATGCAAGAAGCAGCTGTACTTGAAGGACTTGACCCAGAAGTTATCGGTTATATGCCTTTCCCTTATACTGCAGCAGACGGCAATATCTATGCAGCTTCAGGCAGTGATTATAACTTAGGTATCAATGTTAACAGTGAAAACAAAGAAGCAGCAAAAGCATGGGTTATGTGGTTTGTTAATGATTCTGGCTTTACAATCGACCAAGGTGGTATTTCACCAAGAATCGGTGCTGCAATGCCTAGTACATTACAAGGTTTCGAAGATCTTGGCGTAATCTTTATGACAAACAATCCAGCTCCAGCTGGAGAAGAGACATTACTCGACGATGTTGATGCTGAATCAGAAATCGGTCGTTGGTCTGAAAGCTACAGAATGCGTATCTTAGAAGCAGCTATCGGTAATAGAGACGAGACGTTTGATGATATAATGGCTGACCTTAATGCAAGATGGGCAGCAGCTAGAGAAGCAGTAGGCGCTAATTAAAAAAAGATCTAGTTAAATATCACATAAGGGGAGGCACTTAGTGCTTCCCCTTTTAAAAAAAACATGTAAAATATGTAACGAAAAAATATTAAAAGGAGGTAAGAAGATGTCCAGACTCAAGTATAGTACACAAAGACGCATACTAATTTTTGCATTTCTAATCATCCCTATAACCCTTTTGGTGACGTTTTCATACTTACCACTGGCAAATCTATTCTATTACAGTACAACCTCTTGGAACGGTCTCAGTAAGGTGAAGGAGTTCATAGGCGTTGATAATTATGTTCGACTTTTTACGGATCCCAAGTATTTTGAAGTATTCAAAGTGAGCCTTTATTACTTGGTTGGTTCATTTATTCAATTGGGTGTTGCGCTGTATTTTGCAACTGTGCTTTCTTTTAAGGTGAAGGCTAAAAACTTTTTCAAAGGTGCCATATTCTTCCCTTATCTGATTAATGGGGTGGCAATCGCACTTATATTTAGGGTGTTTTTTCAATCAGGCGGCACATTAGATTCAGTACTGGAATTAATTGGACTTGGTAATCTTAGTCAGCAATGGCTTTTAGATACAAAAATTAATAATATTGCCCTAGCCGGTGTATCTGTATGGCGTTATATGGGTTTTAATTTCATTATTTTTCTTGGTGCCATGCAGTCTATCGGTAGTGAAATATACGAAGCAGCTGATATTGATGGCGCTAATAAATGGCAGAAATTCAGATACATCATATTGCCAAGTATCAGAAGAATCATTGAGCTCAATCTTATACTTTCCATATCAGGTGCAATCGCCGTATTCGATATTCCATATATCATGTTACATGGTAGCAATGGAACGGGTACATTTGTTATTCAAACGGTTAATATGGCCTTTGAAACAGGCAAGCTCGGACTTGCGTCCTCAATGGCAGTGGTCTTATTATTCATAGTCGTATTTGTCACAATTATTCAACGGGTCTATTTCGCAATAAAGAAGGAGGATTGATTATATGTATAAGATTAAAAACGGCATACTCATTGGCATAAAATACATAACCCTAATATTGGGAGCTATTGTTGCCATCATTCCTCTAGTTGTTGTATTTATGGCATCATTTAAAACAAAAGCAGAATTTGCTTCATCTAATAAATTAGATTTACCAGAGAGCTTTCTCAATATCGAAAACTATAAGACAGCCTTCACAGGTGGTAAAATGGTTCTTGGATTCGTCAATACCTCCATTATATTGGTAGTGGCTTTGTTTGGAACCATTATCATAGGAACTTTAGTTGCCTATGTACTAAGTCGTTTTGAATTCAAACTTAGTAAAATACTTATGATATTATTTTTATTTGCAACATTAATACCTAGTGTAACAACCCAAGTTGCCACATTTCAGATTGTAGAAAGTTTGGGTTTGTTCAACTCAAGACTGGCACCAATTATGATCTATATGGGGACGGATATCATCTCAATCTATATATTCATTCAATTTATGGGCAGTATCTCGGTATCATTGGATGAATCGGCCATGCTTGAAGGTGCTTCGTATTTTACCATATATCGAAAGATAATTATGCCGCTGCTAAAGCCAGCAATAGTTACAGTGGTCATTATCAGAGGGATTACCATGTACAACGATTTTTACACACCGTTCTTGTACATGCCATCCGCCGACCTGCCAGTTGTGTCAACATCTCTTTTTAGATTTGTAGGGCCATTTGGCGCACAATGGGAAATCATCTGTGCCGGTATTATTATAACAATCATACCGACCTTGATTATATTCTTCTTGTTACAAAAGTACATATATAATGGATTCACCCAAGGATCAGTAAAATAGAGTGAATGGATAAACGCTTAACAAGTAAAGCAAAAAATACTAAATCAATAAGATAGTAAGTCGCATAGAATATTCTAAGAGTATGCTATGACTTAGAAGGAGTAATAATCATGAATAACATTGAAATTATTGGTAGCCGAGTAGCTAATATGCCTTGGCAGGAAAAACCAAGTGACATAAAAGTGCCAGTTTGGCGGTACTCAGAAAATCCCATCACGAAAAGAAATCCTGTGGAAGGTGTAGCGAGAATATTCAATAGCGCAGTTATTGCCTACAAAGATGCTTTCATCGGCGTATTTAGAGCAGAGACGATTAATGGTCGTCCACACCTTAGCATGGGTAAAAGTACCAATGGCATCAAGTGGGACATTGATCCTACGCCAATAGAATTTGTGGATGAAATGGGCCAGTCCTTTAATCCAAAATACGCATATGACCCTAGGCTAATCAAAGTTGAAGATACCTATTATATTATCTGGTGTACAGACTTTTATGGTGCGTCACTAGGTATTGCAAAAACTGAAGATTTCAAAACGTTTGTTAGAATCGAAAATCCGATGATTCCATTTAATAGAAATGGTGTCTTGTTCCCTAGAAAAATTAATGATAAATTCATGTTGCTTACAAGACCTAGCGATAGCAGTCACACACCTTTTGGCGACATCTTTCTAAGCGAGAGTCCTGATATGACCTATTGGGGTAGGCACAGACATGTGATGAGTCGTGGTGGTGACGGTTGGTGGCAATCTGTTAAAATCGGTGGCGGACCAGCACCTATTGAAACCAGTGAAGGATGGCTTATGCTCTATCATGGCGTGACCGGTACTTGTAATGGTTTGGTGTATAGCATGGGTGCAGCAATTCTGGACATCGATGAACCATCAAAAGTAAAATATCGTTGTAAGAACTTCATATTAACACCGGAAGAGTGGTATGAAGAAAGAGGCTTCGTTAACAATGTGGTATTTCCTTGTGCGACTATTCATGACGCAGAAACTGGACGTATTGCTATCTATTATGGTGCAGCCGATACTTATGTGGGATTGGCATTTACAGATGTGAATACGTTGGTGAACTATATTAAAGATCATGATGAGATTGTAGAAGACGATCATGAAATAGGGATTATGTAGGCTTGAACGAGTTAAAAAACAAGGTAGTAAGTAATGAGTAAGAACTTAAAAGTAAGGACGCAGAAGTAAGAATTGAGAGATCAGGACGGAACTTGTGTAATAGATTAGGACTATAAGTGCCTATTCCTATAATCAACAAGAAGTTTTATAGATTGAACTAGGCTATAAATACGGAGGTGTTACTATTAAATATATTAAAGGATTCACATTTGGGTTTTGTGCCCCGAGAGGCTCCTTCAAGCAAGAAAGAACAAAGGAATCTCTGAGACAATTAAAAGAAAGAACTAATATTTCCCATGTTATATTCTGCCTGGCAGCATTACAAGATACGGCACAATCTGTAGTAGTGGATTATAACGGTCCCCATATTGTTGGGGACGATGAATTAACTGGCATGATTAATTATGCCAAGTCTTTGGGTCTGAAAGTCATATTAAAACCCCTTGTTAATGTAAGAAATGGTACATGGCGCGCTCACATCAATTTCTTTGATGTCGATGTGCCCTGTGAACCTAAATGGCATGAATGGTTTGCGAGTTACACAGCTTATCAGTGTCACTATGCTAAGATTGCAGAGGAAACCGGTTGTGAGATGCTTGTCGTCGGTTGTGAGATGGTTCAGACGGATAGACGAGCAGACCAGTGGCGTGCTTTGATCAGTGAGGTCCGTACCCATTATACTGGACTAATCACTTATAATGCAGACAAGTACCAAGAAGCCAATATTACTTGGTGGGATGCAGTGGATGTGATCAGTTCCAGTGGTTATTATCCAAGTGGAACATGGGACGCCGAATTAGACAGAATTGAAGCGGTGGTTACACAATATGATAAACCGTTTTTCTTTGCTGAAGCTGGTTGTTCCAGTAAGCAAGGTGCCGAGATGATTCCTAATGATTGGTCCCTTATAGGGAAAGCAGATATGAAGGTACAAGCTGATTATTATAAAGAGATGTTTGCAAAAACCAGTGATAGAGATTGGGTAGCAGGTTTTGGCCTATGGGATTGGAGTCATAAGCTATATGACCTAAAAGATGCAAAAAAAGATGATGATTATGCTGTTTATGGGAAGACAGCAGAGAAAGTTATAAAGAGATTTTATGCAAAGTAGTAGTAATGAGAGGATGGTGCTGTGTTGAAAATCAAAACTAAGATATTATTTGGTTTTTCATTTTTATTGATTATGCTTTTGATGGTTTCAGCTTTTTCAATATTTACATCTAAACAATCTGTGAACGTAGCAAGCAGTTTTAAAGCTATCTATATGCCACAGCTTGAACGAAACAGTATATTAGAGCAAAAAATAAAAAACATCGCGTTGCTAACGAATAATTATGCTTTAACAAGTGATGATACTTATATATCGGACATAGATAATATATTTCAAGAGATTGATACCATATTGACAGAGGCGTTAATATTCACACAGTCACATGATGAGTTATCAACTATGGTCCCTTCTATTCAAACGGCCGTAGAGGAATTCGAAACTTTTAAAATGGACACAGCCGAAACTATTGCCATAACAGACAACATTAGTGCAATTAAAGTGAGTTCGGCAAAAGTAGGTTCTAGTATGCTTGAAGCATGCAGAGACTACATCGATTATGAATCAGATTCATTGACGCAAGGGCTTATAACAGGCGCTTTTGATGATACTTTAATTGATGCAAAAGAAATAAGGATTGCTAATATGAATGAAGTAGAAGAATCAGTATTTAATATAATAGAGGCGAATCTTCTAGCGCAGGTAACAAGAGACCGCCAGTTGATTCTTGACTCCTACAGCGAATATGAGGCTATTGATACAAGGCTTGCTAATATAAGTGAGGTAATATATGCGCCAGCTGATCAGGTGCCCCTAGATGTTATTACTTCTTATAAGACATTGTATGAGACCAATGTTAATGAGTTGATAGAGGCTTGGGAATCCCTAGAAGTTGCAAGTAACCATCGAGATGATGCCATTACGAAATTGTTAAGTGCTGTTGATGAAACATCTACAAGCAGCTTTGATAAGACAACTTTAGCGCTTACTAATATGTCAGAATCAACTAATTCAATGATGATTTTTATTGTTATCATTGCATTTACGTCTCTTGTTATTGGTATAATCGTATCCATGGTCATTGGTAGAGGTATCACAAAACCAATTAATCAGTTAGTAGGTTTCGCCATTCAATTAGCTGCAGGTAAATTAAACATTAAACCCAATGGCTATAAAAAGAATGATGAAATTAAAGCTTTGAACGATGCCATAGAAACGATGCATATCAATCTGAAGTCACTGATTGGTACAACTGTTGAAGATGCAGAATTGTTATCAAATAATGGTGCGACTTTATCTGATATAGTTCAAAAGGTTATGAAAGATGCAGCTGCGATTAATGATGAAATTCTAAATATTGTTGCTTGCATGGAAGAAGCGGCAGCCTCATCTGAAGATATAGAAGGTGTTAATAATCTGATGATTAAATCCATGTCACAATTAGTTGATGTATCAACAGATGCTATCAACTCATCAGAGGCTATTAAAAACCGGGCAAGTTCACTTAAAAAAGCAGCTTATGATTCTAGAGAAAAAACAGAATATATCTATAAGGAACGTCATAATAACATAAAGCAAGCTATTGAAAAAGGTGGCATTGTCAGTGAAATTGTTGACATGACGCTCGTTATAACGGGTATTGCAGAACAGACTAATCTGTTAGCTCTTAATGCTGCCATAGAAGCTGCTAGAGCTGGTGAACAAGGCAAAGGGTTTGCGGTAGTTGCTGAGGAGGTAAGAAAATTAGCCACACAGTCCATGACCGTAGCGATTGATATTCAGACTACAACGGGGCAAGTGTTAGATGCTTTTTCTAATTTATCTGAGAATGCTGAGGACTTACTTAACTTTGTGGATACGGAAGTTATTAAAGATTATGCCATGTTTGTTGATACGGGTGATGCCTATTATGATGATGCTAAGTTGATATATGGTATATCTGATCATTTTAGAAATGAGGCCAATATTACGTTGGAATTTATGCATACGGTGAATGAAGCCATGGCTGGTATATCAGAAGTGGTTAAAGAGGTATCAACGAACTCACAAAATATTTCAGAAAGTGTGAGTACTGTGACAACTTCGATTAACCAAGTCGCAGATTTAACAGAAGATCAATTTGACATGGTACAAAAATTAAATAAAAATGTAGGGCATTTTGAGATATAATGAAAGAAGATATAGTTGTACCTATTACTTTAGGTGTGATTTGAATTAAATTTAGAAAGGAACATATATGGCAGACAAACAATTAACCCTACTTTTTCAGGGAGACAGTGTCACAGATGTCGGTAGAGAAAGAGCGGATGGCTCTGATTTAGGCTCTGGTTATGTGAAGATGGTAGCTGAACTTATTGATGCGGAGCTACCAACTAAGAACATCCAAGTACTAAATAGAGGTATTAGTGGTGATAGGCTTATGGATCTAAAAGCTAGGTGGGAAGAAGATTGCATCGCATTACAACCATCCATAATATCTATATT
>JAQICP010000416.1 GCA_027858555.1 Vallitaleaceae bacterium | reverse complement strand
CATTTCTATACTATCTTCACAAGCCATTTGCAAATATGAATGCCCTACCATAATAAGATTGTCCATAATAGTGATCAATTATTTGTATAAAATAATATTGTTCTAATACATCTTGGGATTTGTTTATTACCATTAACTCTATGAATATAATATCACTGGCACTTCTTTTCCAATGACTATCTCATCACGCGTCACAACACTGTCATAAGCTAATATGATAACCCCAGCTTCCTTAGCCTCAGTGAGTGCATGGCTGAGCTTAGGATCTGTAACTCGATTCGGTTTGAAGCAAGTGACCCCTTCCATCTGAATCAATAGAATTAACACACCCATGTATCCATTATTAACTGCATCAATTAAACCATGGATATGCTTAACTCCGCGCACAGTTGGTGCATCAGGAAATAGCGCTACGCCGTTTTCTTCCAGTGTGACGCCTTTTACTTCAATATACCCTTTATTTATGCCTATGGTATCTTGCCCAACTACTTCATCTATGTTTCCTAGACATCCTTGACTCGCTTGGTTTTCCTGACTTTGGCTATTCTTTTGACCTTCCCTTTGCTCTTCTTCCTGTTCTTCTTTTCTCTCCTGTTTTACCGGATTTTCTTGTTTCCCTACCTGTTCAAAATACATATCAAATCTTGAATCCTTATAGGTCTTTTCTCGTTGTAACAACGTCACGTTTTTCAGTAATTCTACTTGACCATTCATAATGCCGTCATAGACCACTCTATTCGGTACTTGTGAATCCATATTAATTAATGTATCCCCTTTATAGACGCTAATTAATGAATATTTCGTCTTCCTACTGGGGTTGTCATTTTTATTAACATAAACGCTTGCATTTGGGGTTAGTAGTTCTTTACACCTGCCAGTATTCATAACATGTACTTTCTCGCAAGCCCCCTCAATTTCCACAATTGCAATAAATCGATTAGGACGCTCTATGAATCTACCTTCACATATATGTTGATATTTCATCTAAAAACCTTCTTATCTTTCATATTATTTTGTCAGCTTATTAAACCTTGAATTTCATATTAAGTTTTTTCTCAATGTATCCGATACAATAGTTACAAAGCCTTATAAAAAGAAAGGAGTTGACTCAATGGACAGTTTAATTGTTAAGCCAATAGTCCTGGTTATTGAAAACGATCGGTCCTACTATAATAATTTCAACCAGCTAACGGACACTTATACCGTTATCCACTCAGCTAACTCGAAACAAGGATTCAAACTCGCCAAAAAATGTGGTCCATCTCTCATCATATTAGAATCTAGTCTCTCTCCTATAGGAGGTTACGAACTATGTCGAAAATTCAAATCCGATGAAACACTAGCAAAAATACCTATCATGTTTAATATTGGTTCATCTGAAGATTTTGATCCTTGCTTTATACTTGAGCTTGGGGCAATAGATTATATGGTTAGCCCAATTAATATTGATATTCTTAAAGCTAAAGTCAATAACTTTATTAGATTATATCATTCCTATATCAAATTAGAAAAAGAAGTGAAATCTGCAAGAGAACTAAATCCAAATACATCGTTGCCTGGCAACACGTCAATTGTCACTAACATATATACCGCCCTAAATCATGATGAGCCATTAATATTGGTTTACGCCGATTTGGATAATTTCAAATCATACAATGATTGTTATGGTTTTGGCAAAGGTGATCAAATGATTCAATTTACTGCCGATACCCTTCAGGAAAGCCTAAAACAGGTAAAAAGTTTTACATTCCTAGGTCACATTGGTGGGGATGATTTTGTATTTATAGTGCCTAGAAGCGAGATAGATGCCATCACTTCACATATCATTAAAACTTTTGATAAAAAGATTGAACAATTATATACCAAAGAGGACTTTGGTAACGGTTATATTATGAGTCGTTCTAGACAAGGTCAGATGGTAAAACACCCTATTATTAGTTTAAGCATGGGCGGGGTCGACCTAAGTTATTATAACAAAGATACACGTTTTGAAGAAATCAGTGATGTCTGTTCAGAAGTCAAATGCTTCGCTAAAACTTTTAATGGCAGTATCTATTGCTTAGACCGACGTAACAATCAAGTGCCAGCAAATTATGTTGATATCGTGTAGCCATATTAAATGGACCATTAATTCAGAAAAGCTTGCTGAATCTTTATAATCATACATATAAAATGGATAATTCACAATACTGGGGGTATTGTGAACTATCCATTTTTTGGGTCTGTCATTAACCCTTTTGGTCAATTGAATTTCAAGGATATATCTAGAGCTTTAACCGAATGGGTGATTGCCCCTGATGATATGATATCCACACCAGTTTCAGCTACGTCTTTAATTCGTTCCTCATCAATATTGCCAGAAGCTTCCGTTATAGCACGCCCATGGATGAACTTCACCGCTTCTTCCATTTGTTCAATGGTCATATTGTCTAACATGATGATATCAGCTCCAGCTTTAACCGCTTCTGTAACTTGGTCTAGTGTTTCTGTTTCAACTTCTATGGTCATGGTATGTGGTATATAGGCTCTCGCTTTTTCAATTGCCTTTTTAATGCTACCAACTGCCTTTATATGATTATCCTTAATCATAACTGCATCTGAAAGATTAAACCTGTGATTATGCCCGCCACCGAGTCTAACGGCCCATTTATCTAGCACTCTAAGGCCAGGCACAGTTTTTCTAGTATCAACTAACCTAGCATTTGTATGACTGATTGTCAGCACCATGGTATGGGTCATTGTCGCTATGCCGCTCATCCTTTGAAGGATATTAAGTGCTGTTCTCTCACCCATCAGTATGGGACCCGCCTGTCCTGAAATTGTAGCAATGATATCACCTTTTTCTAATAGATTACCATCATTTTTATTACAGTTAATGATAATCGTATGATCTAATAACTCAAAAACCCTTCTAAAAACTGATAATCCCGCTAATATACCCGCTTCTTTTGCAATTAGCGTTCCTGTTACCTGATCATCTTCTGTTAGGAGCGCACTAACTGTAATATCGCCATTATTCATATCTTCTTGAAATGCATGCTCTATTATCTGGTCAATTTGCTGCTTTAATAACATAATTTTTCTCTCCCTCTAATTCTTCTTTTATGGCATTGGCTTCAAACTCGTATATAGCCTTGATCGTACAATACATATTATAATTCTCAAGATTGGCTCTTTTTTTAGAAGGCACATTAATGAATTGCTCATGGTCCTTAAGATATTTTTTAAGTCTTTTGAAAATCGTTCTTCGTTTGGTTACAAAATATTGATTTAACATGTGGCTAATCTGATAGATGGTATCCATTTCAGTTTTAAATGGTTTGTTCACAGTATAGCATATATCTTTTTCACAGATTTCAAGCCCTTTGTTAGCATCAATATGTTTTGCTATCCTATTGCCAAAAACAATTGCCTCTAATAAGGAGTTGCTGGCTAGTCTATTTTTGCCATGGACCCCTGTGTTGGCACATTCACCCACTGCATATAAGTGATTCATGGATGTCTGCCCATTAAGGTCAACGGATACCCCACCCATATGATAATGCATCATAGGCATTATTGGTATCAAATCTTCATTAGGATTAAGCCCGTGTTTCATACACTTTTCATATATATATGGGAATCTTGTTTCAATGTATGTATTTGTAAAATGTGTCATATCTAGATACACATACTCATGTTCTTGTGTTTTTAATCTATCAAATATTGCCTTTGCAACGATGTCTCTTGGTGCCAGATCTTTCTGCGGATGCAAGTCGGCCATTATAGAGACATGGTTTTCATCTAATATGGTAGCGCCCTCACCTCTGACAGCTTCAGATATCAAAAAATTATCCCGCGTCTTAAGCGGATCTGCAAATACAGTTGGATGGTATTGAAGGTAATTCATATCACCAAGTTGAACGCTTGCTCTAAGTGCCATTCCAATACCATCACCTGTTGAAACCGGATCATTGGTTGTAAAATTAAGTGCTCGACCAATCCCACCCGTCGCTAATATTGTATGATTGGAATAGGCAACTTGCAATATATTATTACGTTTCATCAATATACCAAAACATTGATTGTCTTGTGAGAGTATATCTAGAACATAACCATCGTCAGTCCAAGTAATATTGTCACGTTCACGTATCCTACTAGATAGTACGTCCATGATATGGGCACCAGTCGTATCACCACGATGTAATATGCGCTTCTGAGAATGAGCACCTTCCATACCAAGGCGGTACTTCCCGCTATTATCTTTATCAAAATTCACACCAAAATCTATAAGTTGATTAATATTTTTTCTAGCTTCTGTAATGAGTATGTTTACAGCTTCCACATTGTTGGTATAATGGCCACATTTCATCGTGTCTACTATATGCTTGTCCACATGATCAATCATATCATCCATGACACAAGCAATACCACCCTGTGCCTTATAAGAATTGGTATGGTCAAAAGGTTCTTTTGATACAATTAAAACACTCAAATAATCAGGTAATGTTAAGGCTGTATACAAACCACCTATACCCGCTCCAATAATAATCACATCATAACATGTTTTCTCAAGTTTGGTCGTATCAAAGCTTACCAAAAATCGTTCCATAATATCACCTCAATTACACAATCTAACTGACAACTCAGCTGTCTTG
>JAQICP010000499.1 GCA_027858555.1 Vallitaleaceae bacterium | reverse complement strand
CCATTATTATATAGTATATGGCTTGTTTTTACCAGTGTTTATATGGGTTGTCTCGCCACATAAAAAAAGACCCTGAATTTCTCAAGGCCATCCATTAAATTATTATCTAAACATATCCGTATCACTATGTTCCTGAATCCTATGATAGGTCATGTCTGAGCCTGCCAATTGCTCCTTGTCTGTCATTCTAAGGCCGTATACAAGATCTATTGTCTTGTAGAGGACATTTCCCTACTACCAAGGCATAACACCCCGCTAAAAGGGAGCCTGCAAGCTGTGTGAAGAAACTAAGGTCAGCGATTGCGCCCAATGCCTGCAAAGGTCTGTGCATAAAACTTCATCCTTCCTGCAACCCCACCTGAGATAATAGCAGGTATACATGCGGCAAATCCAACCAGAAAGAAAAATTTGACTAATTCATAACCATTGTTTTGAACCATTTCACCGATATCAGCATATTATCTTAATGCCATAAGCAACAGGATAGCCAATAATAAAGTACACCACCGTTACAACTGACCAATCAAATATAATCTTGTTAAAGGCATTGACTTCATCCTTCTTATTGACCGTCCCCGCTTCTAAAAAAGCAAAGCCGGCATGCATGGATAGAATCATCACTGTACCCAGTAGCAAAAGCAATACGTCGTTAGTTTTCATAGTATTACTCCTTAGTTTATTAAGGCAAACTGCACAAAAAAAAGAGCAAAGGATATATCGCCTTTGCTTAAATCATACTAGTTTTGATATTACTTTTCGACTTCATCTTCATCTTCGTCATCATCATCATCATCAAAGTCAATATCATCATACTCATCATCAAACTCATCATAAAAATCATCATATTCATCTACTGGGGCAAAGAAGAACTTATAAATTAAGAATCCTCCAACACCAATTACTAGAACAGAACCTATAATGATTAACAATAGCTTATTCCTTCTAGCCTGTACGTCTTGCTTTTTAGTGAATCTATTAAATAGATCTTCAATCTGTCTCATACTAACAAAATCAGCATTTCTAATTCTATCAAACATATTATGACCTCGCTTTCCCTTACTTGTCTAGTTACTTTATTATACCACTACTGTCCATTTTTGTGTAGTCCTTGCAATAACAGATGTGTTACAAATTATATCTTCTTGAGTCCTGACAAACTTGCCAATAGCTTTTTCATACCGATACTTGGGAAATTCACCGTCACCTGATAATCAGCGCCACCTGGTTCTATCTTTTTAACCTGTCCCATGCCAAACTTCTTATGTTGAACCAAGTCACCTTCTTTGAAATCAATGCTAGCACTAGCGCTGACCGGCATTGTAATACTCGGTTTGTTCTTCTTATAAGGATTTTCGTTGGTAAAACCTTTCACATTGTTATAACTAGGTCTACCGGTTTGTGCCGTTATTTCACCAAAATTCAACTCCTCTGATTCTATCAGATTGGACGGTATCTCTTTCACATAACGAGATAGTGGATTATATTGAGTGAGTCCCCTAACCATCCGCTGTGCTGCGTAAGTTATATATAATTTGGTCTCTGCTCTTGTGATACCTACATAGCAAAGTCGTCGTTCCTCTTCAATATCCTCTTCATCCCCAGAGCTTAGGCTCATATAACTTGGGAATAAGCCATCTTCCATACCCGTTATGAAGACACATGGAAACTCCAATCCCTTGGCGCTATGAAGTGTCATAAGTACCACATAATTAGAATCTTCCTGGTACTGGTCTATATCAGCGATGAGAGCCACTTCTTCCAAAAACCCACCTAGGTTCGGCTCCTCAGTCATCATCTCATACTCGGTCAATTTGGATATCAATTCATCGATGTTTTCTAATCGTCCAAGTGACTCTGTGGTGTTTTCAAGCTCCAGTTCTTTCCGGTAGCCAAGATCCACAAGCAACTCATCAGTTAATTGCACCAGACTCATGTTGCCGATTTTTCCCTTGTATTTTTGGATGAGTGTTACAAATCCAGTAATCTTACCCACTGCTGAAGATGATAACACTTCCCCAGACCTCTTAAGGGCATCATAAAAATTAATGTCGCATTTCTCAGCTAATCCCTCAACTTTACCCACAGAAGTCTGCCCGATGCCTCTTTTTGGTACATTGATTATTCTTTTAACTGCTAAGTCATCTACTTGATTATTAATTGTTTTAAGATATGATAATATATCTTTAATTTCTTTTCTTTGGTAAAATGAAGTGCCGCCAACAATCTTATACGGCACATTATGACGCACTAATCCTTCTTCAAGTGACCGGGATTGCGCATTGGTTCTATATAGAAGGGCATAATCAGAAAATTGGAAACCATCCTCGTGAGTGCCACCAAGTATCTCATTGGCTATGAGTTCTGCTTCTTCACGCTCATTGGCAACTTTTTTAAGTTGTACCAATTCGCCGTCGGGCTTATCTGTCCAGAGCTTTTTCACCTTGCGACCCACATTATGATGAATGACTTGATTCGCCGCTTCTAATATGTTGGAAGATGAAAGATAATACTGTTAAATATTAATCACCTTAGTCGATTTGTAGACTTTCTCAAACTCTAATATATGTCTGATGTCTGCCCCTCTAAAACGGTAGATGGATTGGTCATCATCTCCAACAACGCATAGATTCTTATGTCCCTTTGCTAATAGCTGTACAAAGTTAAACTGAACACCATTGGTATCTTGATACTCATCAACCATGATGTATTTGAAT
>JAQICP010000468.1 GCA_027858555.1 Vallitaleaceae bacterium | reverse complement strand
AACGTTTTACAACAGTTGGAGATTGTTTAGTTAGTTCATTGTTCAAAAAGTCTTTAAGTATAGGAGGAACTTCTATAGCTTTTTTAGCAGTATTATCAATATGAGAGTATGGGGCGGGTGATGGAACTTTATATGTTACATCCAAATCATTTCTAATTCCAACGATAATTATTCTATGTCTAGCTTGTGGAATTCCATAGTTTTCAAATTTATATAAATGGGGCACAATTTTATAACCTGCTTTTCTTAATTCATCTAAGATTTTTGAAAAGGCATTACCGTCATTGGCATTTCTTAGACCTCCTACATTTTCTGCTAAGAACCACCTAGGCTGAAATATTTTTAAGGCTTTTACACCGTAGGAATAAAGTGGACCGTATACGCCATCCATACCTTTTTGCTCTCCAACAATACTGAAATCATTGCATGGAAAACCAAATGCAAGTGCGTCAATTTCTGGGAGTTTTGAGAAATCTAGTTTTCTGACATCTCCATGAACTACTGATTTCTTTGAATTAGGACAGATATTATGTTTATAAGTTGCACATGTGTCCTTGTCATAGTCATTTGCCCATTGGTGAACTATAGAATGTTTATTATCTTTTATTTTCGCTGACATTGCCCCTAAAGCAATGCCTCCAGGACCGCAAAAAAGTTCTCCTAATCTATACTTCATCATTATACCTCTTTCCATTATTAGTTTTATGTTTTATTAAATAATCAATTTGTGTCTGTATATGTTCGAAATCATTTTCTGACAATTGGTCTACATCATAGAAAGCACGTTGCTCTTTACAAATGGAATTGTCTGTTAAATATCCTGCTTTGATATAAAGATCAATAATGCTTAATTCATAATACTCAGCTAGTATTCTCAATACTTCTGGTGAGGGTTCTTTGACAAGTCCCCTTTCAATTCTATTGATTCTAGTGTCGGTTATCAGTGTTTCTATTTGTAAGTCTTTCAGACTTAAGTTTCTGCTTTCGCGTTGCAATTTCAAGAAATTCCCTAGATTGTTCATTATTCCACCACCTTAATGTGAATTATAACATATACGCTGCGTTATCGCAATATATCGCTGCATAAATGCAGCGTTTATACTTGAAATCATATTTAACAACTCGTTTAACAACTATATTATCCTATTATACAATAATGGGAACAAATGTTCTAGTGCCATTTTAATAAACGAGTACTTAGTTAAATGAATACTTAATATAGAAATCTACTGATGGTATAAGTTAAGTAAAATGCACATATAATAGTTACAGGGATAGAAAAATGCATATGTTAAAGTATATAAGATTTATCGCATATATATGAAAAATAGTAGAGTCTTGAATTGTATATATGCGCATATATTAAAAATGTTGTATATATTTGACAAATAAGTATGACATATGATAGTATAATTTTGAAGGAAGGTGATTTAATTGGGAAATAGTGAATCAAAACATGAAAAATTTATTCGTATAGCTGAAGCACGAACTAATAAAATTGTTGGTATGATAAGGCTTTTAGGGAATTGTTCTAATCAGAGAACATACGAGTATACAAAAGAAGATATAAGTAAAATATTCAACTATATTGATAAAGAATTAAAATCAGCCAGAATAAAGTTTGAAGAAACACAGGATAAAGAAGAAAAATTCAAACTGAGATAGGAGAGGTGTTATGACTAATTGGAGATTCCCATCAAATGACTACGGTGAAAATAAGGGTATTAATGACACGGGTGTTGCAATGTTTAGAGGAACACCATTAAAATCATTAGCAAGAGAAATATGTCAGAACTCACTTGATGCTGGAGAAGTGTTTCCAGTAAAAATCGAGTTTGACTTGTTCGAAGTTGAATCAGATAAGCTGCCAGAGCGAGATGTATTAGAGGATGTATTTGACAGAGGTCTTGATTTTTGGAAATCGGTAAAGGCAGTGGGTACGAAAGAACATTTTGAAAATGCAAAAATAAAAATAAATAGTAAAATGTGTCCAGTCTTAAGAATAAGTGATTTTAATACGTGTGGATTAACAGGTTCAAGAGGAGAAATCAATACAAACTGGACTAATTTGACCAAGTCATCAGGTTCGTCAGATAAGAAGGGTACAGCTGGCGGCTCTTTTGGTATTGGGAAATTCGCACCATTTGCATGTTCGGATTTTTCCACAGTTTTTTATAGTACACTCGATAAAGAAAATAAGGAAGCCTATCAGGGAGTCTCAAGACTTGTAACATTTAGACGAGAAGAAGATAATCAGAACACTCAGGGTATAGGTTATTTTGGTAATGTTAGAAATACACCAGTATATGAACAACTATTATTAGATCCAGAATTTCAGAGAGCTCGTAATGAATTAGGTACAGATATATTTGGAGTAGGTTACAAATAAGCTGGAGTAGGCTGG
>JAQICP010000462.1 GCA_027858555.1 Vallitaleaceae bacterium | reverse complement strand
TTGTTTTTCAATTTAATTGTATATTGAGCAAAGCTCGACACAAATCCTTCTGGAATAATTGGTGTTTCAACTATTCCTTTTAGTTTCTCAGTATAAAGTCCATACACTCTGTTTACGTCCTCTAGTTCGTGGTCTATAAATGCAGTAAGCTTTACATTAAGAACTGCTGCTTGAATAGAATCTAGTCTAGAATTAACTCCAATTCTAACATTATCGTACTTATTATCGCCTTTTCCATGAACCTTCAATGAGTTAAAAAGTTGGGCTAGCTCATCATCATTCGTAAAAACAGCACCGCCATCTCCATAGCATCCTAATGGCTTTGCAGGGTAGAATGATGTTGTTGCTGCCTCTCCAAAACTACAGGCTTTCTTCCCGTTAATAGTTCCACCGAATCCTTGAGCAGCATCTTCTAGTATTCTCACATTATATTTCTGTGCAATTTTATCGATTTCTGTGTGATCAGCAGGTAAACCAAATAAGTCCACTGGAATAATCACCTTCGGAATCAGCTTCCCTTCATCTAACACCTTGTTTATAGCCTTTTCAAGTTTAGTAGTATCAATATTGAACGTATCCCTATCGACATCAACAAAGATTGGTGTAGCACCTCTAAATGACACAATTTCACCTGTTGAGAAGAAAGTAAAATCAGGAACAAAAACTGCGTCTCCTTCTTTTATATCCCATGCCATCATGAGTAGCATCATAGCTTCGGTTCCATTTGCACATGTAATACAGTGCTTAACACCTACATATTCAGCTAATCTTTGCTCTAGAGTGTTTACTTCTTTTCCGCCAATAAAACTGGTATTATTAATAACCTCTTGAATGGCTGAATCAATCTCATTCTTATGTTTATTGTATTGAGATTTTAAGTCTCTAAGTTCCATAGCCAACACTCCCCTTATTTCTTATCTTTCAATTCTCCATCTTCTAATGTGTATAATCTTCCACATTCACTACATATGAAATTTTCTTTTAGTGGTACACCGCATTCACAAACCCATCCAATTTGTTTGGCTGGAACACCTGCCATTAATGCATAAGCTGGTACATCTTTCGTGACTACGGCTCCTGATGCAATCATTGCCCAATCACCAACAGTGTTACCACATACAATAGTAGCATTTGCACCAATAGATGCTCCATACTTAACTAATGTTCTCTTATACCCCGTTGGTCCTTTGGGATATTTGCTTCTTGGTGTTAAATCATTAGTGAAAACCATTGAAGGACCACAAAATACATAGTCTTCAAGTTCGACTCCTTCATAAACCGATACATTGTTCTGAATCTTTACCCCGTTGCCAATCTTTACATTATTAGATACATTTACGTTTTGGGCCAAAGAACATTTTTCTCCTATTTCAGCACCTTTATGGATATGGCAAAAATGCCATACTTTAGTACCATCACCTATCGTTACGTTTTCATCTATGTAACTACTTTCATGTATGAAATAGTTCATCTTTCAAACCTTCCTTTAAAATCTATTGTACTACATTTTACAAGTGGTAGTTTTACAATCTTTCCTTCTGCTGCTGATTTGTAAATAGCAAGTACCAATTCAAGTGCATTTCTTCCATCAATTGCTGTTACATAAGGCTCTCTATCATTCTTTATAGCATCAATCACATCTGCATAAAGTGGATTGTGCCCGAAACCATAAACAGTTGGTGGATTCTCATGATATTTCTTTTTAATCTCTTCTGAATCATCAAGATTGTCTGAAAATTGCCATTCTTCAATTAGGTTTACAGATTTACCACCAGCTTTAACAGTTCCTTTTTCTCCGAAGATGTATAGTGTTTCTTCAAGATTTCTAGGATAAATATTTGTAGTACCCTCGATAATGCCATAGCTTCCATTAGAAAATTTTACTAAAGCCATCCCTAAATCTTCCACGGCAATAAATCCATGTATCAAATTATCGGTCATACCAACTACTTCAATGATTTCATCACCCATCATCCATCTCAAGAGATCAATGTTGTGAATGCACTGATTCATAAGAACACCACCATCTTGTTCCCAAGTGCCTCTCCATGGTGCTTGCGTGTAGTAGTCTTCTCCTCTGTTCCATCTGATGTGAGCAGTGCCATGCATCAATCTACCAAAACGATTAGCTTCAATAGCTTCTCTAATTTTCTGAACAGATTTGTTGAATCTATTCTGGTGACACGCACTAACCTTAATATTCTTCTTATTGGCATTTTTGATGATCATATCAGCTTCTTCCAAAGATAGAGCAATAGGTTTTTCGATAATAAGATTAGCTCCCGCATCAATACAATCTAATGCAATTTTTCCGTGCTTTCCACTTTCTGTACAAATTGCCACTAATTCTGGCTTTTCATTATTAAGCATCTCATTATAATCTGTATATCTTTTAATATCAGCCGGAAGTTTAACGTTTTGGATCATAGTATCCATTTTTGATTCATCAATATCACATAACGCTATAATCTCAAGATTATTTTCAAGTGCAGCAGCGATATGATTCGGTGAAATCCTTCCACAGCCTATAATTGCATATTTTAAACTCAATGTAAGCCCCCCCCTTATAACAACTCTATATTTTCGCGTAATTCTATATGCTTCATAGCATTCTTTGTATCAAATATTGCTTTAGCATGACTCTGAACAAAACCATAATCAACATTTGTATGTGCTGTCGTTACAATTACAAGATCAACACTTTCAATCAGTTCTGCAGTAAGTTCAGGTTCACCCTTTTTAACAACACTACGCTCTTTATATTCAGAAACATAAGGGTCATAGTACACAACTTCTGTTCCTTCTTTCTCGAGCTCTTCAATTACTCGAATAGCAGGACTCTCTCTATAGTCTTCAATATCTTGCTTATAAGCTACGCCAAGCACAAGAATTCTTGATCCACTCATAGATTTCTTGAATCTATTAAGAATCTTGCTTGACCTCTCTGCACAATACTCAGGCATTCTATCATTTACCATCATTGAGGATTCAATCATTGATGTATGGAAACCATACTCCCTTGCCTTCCATGATAAATAGTAAGGATCTAATGGGATACAGTGGCCACCAAGTCCTGGACCTGGATAAAATGCTTGGAATCCATAAGGCTTTGTTTTTGCTGCATCGACAACTTCCCAGATATTGATTCCCATTTTATTGCTCAAAATAGCTAACTCATTAACTAGTCCGATATTTACATTTCTATAGGTGTTTTCAAGAATCTTTTCCATCTCAGCTACTGCAGGTGAGGATACTCTATGAATAGGTGCTTCTAAAATAGCTTCATACATTGCAGCAGCTACATCTGTACATTCTGGCGTAACTCCACCCACTACTTTTGGCGTATTCTTTGTTTTATATAGAAGGTTACCTGGATCTACCCTTTCAGGTGAAAATGCCAG
>JAQICP010000383.1 GCA_027858555.1 Vallitaleaceae bacterium | reverse complement strand
CTTTTTCCTTAGCTACTACTTCTTCAACTTCTTTAACTACTACTTCTTCTTCCGCTACTTTAGCTGCTACTTCTTCAACTGCTTCTTCTTTAGCTTCAGGAGCTTTTGGAGCGTCTGTTAGTAATGCACCTGCTGTGGCACTTCCAGTCTCTTCAACTTTTTCAGCAAGAGCTTTCATTGTACGAGCAAATTTTGAAATTGGTGCTTGTAGAGATCCAAGTAATTTAGATAATAATTCTTCTCTTGGTGGAATCAATGCTATCTTCTTAATTCCAGCAATATCGTAAACAATACCTTCAACCACACCTGCTTTAAATTCTATAGATTTGAAATCTTTTGCAGCAGTTGCTAAGACTCTTGGTCCCGCAGTTGGGTCATCAAAACTTATTGCAATCGCACTTGGTCCTGCTAAATGCTCTTGAAGCGCTGCAAATTCAGTACCTTCGAATGCGAAGTTCATCATAGAGTTCTTATATACTTTATAAGTAACATTAGCTTCTCTAAGTGACTTACGTAATTTAGTGTCCTGCTCTACAGATAGTCCACGATGGTCGACTAAAATAATAGATGCAGCACCATCAATCGTACTTTTAATTTCGTTTACTATTCCTTGTTTTGCTTCTACTTTTGGCACGCGTTACACCTCCTTGATTAGGTTAATGTCTGTTTGCCAATACGATCTATTCATGTGAACACAAATATAAAAACCTCTACGCCATAGGACATAGAGGTTATAATGATCATTATCATTGGCCTCGGTAGGTTGTTTCCGTTACGTCTTACGACACCTACTGTCTACAGTCTTTATATGCAAGTTGCATTATAGCATCCTACAATCTATTTGTCAACAATGCAATGCATGCTACTTTTCAGAAATCTTAGCCGGGTTAATTTTAATACCTGGGCCCATAGTTGAAGTTATCGTAATGCTCTTCATATATTGACCTTTTGCTGCAGATGGCCTAGCTTTCATAAGTGCATACATAACAGTTTGAAAATTCTCTTCTAATTTTTCAACACCGAATGACGCTTTTCCTACTGGTACATGAACGATGTTTGTTTTATCAAGGCGGTATTCAATCTTACCTGCTTTGATCTCATCAACAGCTTTTTTAACATCCATTGTTACTGTTCCAGCTTTTGGATTTGGCATTAAACCTTTTGGTCCAAGTACACGACCAAGACGTCCAACAACACCCATCATATCTGGTGTAGCTACAATAATATCAAAATCTAGCCATCCTTCATTTTGAATCTTTGGTATTAACTCGTCAGCTCCTACAAAATCAGCGCCAGCTGCTAAAGCCTCTTCTGCTTTTGGTCCTTTTGCAAATACTAAAACTCTTAAAGTTTTACCTGTTCCGTGTGGTAATACAACAGCCCCACGAACTTGTTGCTCTGAATGACGTCCATCAACACCTAATCTAATATGTGCTTCAATTGTTTCGTCAAATTTAGCAGTAGCACTTTTTACAACTAACTCAATAGCTTGTACTTGATCATACAGTACTGTTCTATCAACTAATTCTGCTGCTGCTGTATATCTTTTGCCTTTTTTCATTATTATCCTCCTTGTGGTAATATCGAGCCTAGCTCTTCCACTTATTCTCTTACACGTTAATATTACTAATCTTCTACAACAATACCCATGCTTCGTGCAGTTCCAGCTATCATAGTGATTGCTGCTTCTATACTACCTGCATTTAGATCTGGCATCTTAAGTTCTGCAATTTTTTGAACTTCTGCTTTTGAAATTGTAGCCACTTTTTCTTTGTGTGGAACACCTGAACCAGATTTAATATCACATGCTTTTTTTAGTAAGATTGCTGCTGGTGGTGTTTTAGTAATAAAACTAAAACTACGGTCTTGATATACTGAGATAACGACCGGAATAATCATGCCGTCTTCATGTGCTGTTCTAGCATTAAACTCTTTTGTAAATTGCATGATGTTAACACCATGTTGACCTAATGCTGGACCTACTGGTGGAGCTGGTGTAGCTTTACCTGCAGGAATTTGTAATTTGATCATACCTGTTACTTTCTTCGCCATTTAAGCGCACCTCCTAGAATTTGTGGTAATCGCGGGGGTTACCCTTCCACAAGCAAACCACAGTTTGCTACTTGTTTCATTTTACTACAGTTGTTCCATCATTGAAAATTCTAATTCAACTGGTGTTTCTCTACCAAAGATGGATAAGTTCACGATAACAGTTCTCTTATGCTCGTGAATCTCTTTCACCTGACCAACTGAACCTTCAAAAGGACCATCAATAACTCTTACCGAATCGCCTAGTGCTACATCAATCTCAACAATATTGAGTTCAATGCCCATTGCTTTAATCTCAGGTTCTGTCAAAGGAACTGGTTTAGATCCTGGGCCTACGAAGCCTGTAACACCTCTGGTATTACGTACAACGTACCAAGTTTCATCATTCATCATCATCTTTAACAGTACGTAGCCTGGAAATAGCTTTTTCTCTACTTCCTTTCTAATACCATTCTTGTCTTCTATAACCTTATGTAAAGGCACAGTGACTTCAAGAATCTGATCATACAATTTTCTGTTTTCTACCAGTTTTTCAATATTGGCTTTTACTTTGTTTTCATACCCTGAATAAGTATGAACCACATACCATTTTGCTTCTTCTGACATAAGATCATCCTTTTTGTTTTCATTGATTAATTACTTGATTAATACTACTAATCCTTGTGAATAGCCGAAATCAATTAATGCCACAATGCTACCAACAACACTTGAAACCAATACAACTGTTAATGTTTGTTTCATTAATGTTGGGAAGCTAGGCCAGATGATTTTCTTAAACTCACCAATAACACCTTTGAAAAAATTCTTTTTCTTTACTTCTGCCATTTGATTTCCTTCCTTGTCTATAACAAAAGACTATTACTTTGTTTCTTTGTGCATCGTATGAGTTTTGCAGAAACGGCAATATTTCTTCGTTTCCATTCTCTCAGGATGCTTTCTTTTTTCTTTTGTCATATTGTAGTTTCTTTGTTTACATTCGGTACATTCTAATGTGATTTTAACACGCACAACTTCCACCTCCAATATCGATGTTCATATGGATTATGAAGCCCCTTCTTAACAAATTCATGCAAAAAAAAAGAACCTTCTCCACGTGCATAAACTAATATACCATGTTGGGTCCTTATTGTCAAGAAATATCAAGTATTTTACAAGCTGTAGAAGTAGGTGTACTCTACCCCTGTCACATATTTTGAATTTGCACACATACGTCCACTAATAGACCCGGTCACAAGATGGGCATCTACCGCGTATGATTCATCAAACTTGACTTCCAGCACCACTTTGTCATCCTTTATATGTCTTGTTGGCTTGTATGTTTTACCCATATTGCCATAATTCAGATTCCAATCAACTGTGACACGAAACCGCCCATCTGGCGTCATGAAATAACGCCTGTTGTAATAGTTATGCAAGATGGGTACCTGACTTATGAGCTCTCCAATAATATGCTGATCCTCAACCGGGATCATATTTCTAATAATTTCTACATATTGATCCCAATTAAAAGTATGATCCAATCTAAAATCTGGCAATTGATAGATATGTTTCCAACCCAGCTTATCGTCTTTGCATTTGTATTCTAAAACTGGAGACTTAGCTTCTGTTGGATCGTTGTACCAGCTTATACGATGCTTGACACGCTCTTTAGCGCCAAGTAAATTGTCATGGTAATTGCTAAAATCTTCAGTGTCCAGATAGATATTGTACACTGTTCGCTCCGCGTAAATCTCATGCAACATCTGTGGGTGCTTCTTAATCTCCATGAGTACCTGAGATTTCATGATGCCATCATAGACATATTTGAGTTCATATCGCTTATTTTGTATCATTTGATCGGTTCTCCATTAACTATCTTTTCTATTAATAAACTTTCTTTACTGGCAGATTTAGGTTCTTGATAGATACCGTCTATATAAAGTGTGGACCCAGGTTCAATCAAATATTCTAGTCCGATATCGCCAATTAGTGTCACATCCTTCACATCTATGGATGCCGGTCCAAACTCAGGTTTCTTTTGATATAAGCCATAGGCTATTTCTGAATTTTCTATGGTGATTGTCCTACCGATTACCTTGGAATAATCTTTGCTGGCAATTGCTATGACAGCGCCATCAATCTGAATATCTGATATAGTCGCCACTGAATTTTCACCTATGCTTATAGCTTTATCACCAATGTCTTCAAAGATCATATGTGCTAATGTAATATCCGAAGTCGATACATCAAAAGCATCGTTCCCCGTATGACTAAAGCGAGTATTGGTAAAACTGCCTGTTGAGAAGTCTGCATCAAACGCATCACCATAGGTATTCCTGAAGATGGACTCATTAATCAAAAAGGTAGACCTTACCACATTAAGACCATCTTCACAGACATTATCCGCAAATAGGCTGTTGGATATCCTTACATCTGATTCATAAAAGGTTACTGAACCAGTCAGCTGCCACGCGCCGCTTACGGGTGTGTTTAAGCCTTCGAATCTAGCATAGGTAATGATTGACTCACCCATAGCTTTTATAACCGCTAGGCCTCTTCCAGTGCCATCGCTCGTACCGATGATAATTGGTTCTTCTTCTGTGCCCTCAGCCATAATCGGTGCATAACTCACAATAAACGCTTCGTTGATCAAGTCAATTCTTTGTCCCTCGCTTAATTGAAAGGTGATATTATCCGGTATGAAAAGGGGATGATCAATAATAAGCATCTCAGATTCAAATTTTAGTACGCCGTCTATTATGACAAGGTCTGGAAAATCAGCTACGTTATCCGTTGTACGAATACCCGTTTCACTAAACAAGGCTTCATCCATCCGTTTATAGGGCGTTAAGGGTTCTATTTTTATATCAGTAGCGCCCTCAACCTTATAGGAGACGTAGAGGTTCTTTAAGCCTAGTGGAATCGTTATCTGCATATCTTCAAATGTATAGGTATGATATGCAATGGACCTATCCGCCTCAATGATACTATCTTCATCAAAAGTGACAAGGACCACGCCAGATTCTGTTTTTATACCAATAAGCTCTACACTTCTATCATGGACATTAGCGACTTCTATGCTGAACTTGTTTTCATCGCTTTCAAGATAATATGCCAGTATGCCTGTAACCTTGTATGGCTCACTAATAGCAGATGCTTCTCCAGTAAAGGGCAACACATACCCCGCTTCTTCAAGGGGTTTTAAGACCACATTATCATCAAACTTGGCCAGTATATTCACATAGCCTACGGCAAAGTACTTGCCTGCACTCGGACTAATACGAATACTATCATAGCCGGTAGATACTGTATCTTCACTGAGGGCAATGACATGTGCAGATGCACTATAAGTGGCAGCACTCATCTCTTCAATGATTTCGCCTTTTTTAAGCAATTGAATGAGGTAATTGCCATTCTCTTTTAGATAGAGCTCAACAAAACCAGCGTGTTCTATCTGACCCAGTTCAATACTGAGGCCTCTTTTTTCAGGCGTAGGTATATTAATCACGTCCATATAGACCTGGCCATGATATTGGTGGGCATCATACTTATTGATTGACTCGATACCTATAATCTCATATCTGGCCATGACTGTATGGGCTCTGAAATTACCATAAACAACTATGCCAGCGATGATGATGCTAGTAACTAAGGCTAATAGTACCGCTAAAACCAGTGGCTGTTTTATAACTTTTATGAAATTGTTTTGTGCCCGATTATTATTATTAGTCATAGTATTCCTTATTGTTATAACTGTATTGCTATATCTGTATTGTTATATCCGTATTGTTGTATCTGTATTGTTATATCTGTGTTGTTGTATCTGTATTGTTGTATCTGTATTGTTATATCCGTATTGTTGTATCTGTATTATTATATCTGTATTGTTTATATCTGTATTGTTTATATCTGTATTAATAATATCTGTATTAATAATATCTCTTACTAAAAGTCTCTATTATTAATGATCTCAATTTCTCTATCGATAGGTGATAAATCAAACGGTAAATAGCCATCTCTACTCAGGATATAATTGAATTGATTAATCGTCACTGCTTGCTCATCTAAAAATCCATCCATTCGCTCTACAATGTTATCCAGTGCTTCGTCATATAGCCTAATAAACTCAGGGTCATCAAATAATCGTTCATGGGTATAATTCTCGCCTGTATATGTGTAAGATAGCTCAGTGCTGTACATATACAACTGATCAAAGGTAATAGGTTCCAATCTGGCAGTTACAGGGTTATAGTAATACCGCATATTATGCCAATGAGTACCATGATGGGCGCCTAATATATCAACAACTGCATAGTAATAAGCAAACATATCATAATCAAGTGCCTCGTAAGCTGGAATAGTATTATCTCTAATGGCATTCAGGAGGTAGGTACCATAGGTCGCATAATCATATAATTTTTCATCCGCTAAGGTTTTGCTCATATTAAAGGACCTCACATTAGCTGAATCTCGATACTCGATTCCCGTCTGATTATAATAGGCCCAAGATTCCCACATCAAGTCCTCATCATAACAGAGTATGGCGCCTTCTCGTTTCAAACTGTTTTCTACCACCCTTTTATCGAAGGCTTCCTCTACAGCGTAGACCCCTTTATAGACACCATTCACTATGACGTCAACAAATTCATATCTAAGAGCCACACCACCGCCATCCCGGTATAATTCATGAACAAGGTACTCGCCAATGCCCACTCTGGTTTCTGGTGGCTGTATGGAAAATTTCTCCATCCCTAAAATACAGTCGTCCTTGACTTTAATGCGGTAAGACCATTTTTCGCTCTGTAAATGGTCTGTCCAATCACCTTTCAGCCTTACATCTGTCTTGTAATTTTTACCATCCATATGGATATCAGCTGAAACGATATCCTCATCTTCAACTAATAAAATGCCAAGTTGAACGGCATCGTCACGTTTTGCTTCAATCAAATCAAAATCCGATTCATCTATCTCAATCGTCATAAGCTTAATCTCAAAATCCACCACTAAAGCATCTGGGTAATCTGCTACTTTCGGATTCATCACCGTATCAATATACGACACCGCGTAAGAACCATCACCATTGATTGGGGATATTTTTATACTGTCATAGCCCCGAGTGGCAATATATTCTGGAATAAGATATAAAAAAGTCACATATTCTGCGGTAGCACGACTCCAAGTACTGATAATGATAGATTCGCTTTTGCCATCAAGGAAAAATTCAACTTGATATGCGTCCGAAGTGCTAAGACTGATATTCAAATAATTATCATACCGAGTCTCAATCAGATTATAGATCTTGCCTTTAACCGAGGACCAATCAATTACTTCATGGCCAGTTTGATCGCCGAGGCTTTCATACGTATAATAAAGACTTGATTCATTCTCAGTTATATAATTATCCGCTATGGCAATTCCAATTGTTGTGAGCAAAAAGATAAGGCCTAGTGAAAAGACGAATAGACTTAGGCGTCCTAATCTATGACTATTAAGTTTTTGTAATACGGATTGATTATTCGATAAATTCATAAGCCCCTATATTATCCCCGCTGCTCTAGAAATGAAAACATGACATCCTCATCTGCCGCGCTTAGCCCATCTAAACATAGCTGTAAACTTTCTTTTTCTTTAAAAGTCACCTTAAGCAACATGTCCATCACATCACCGCGTTTATCTAAACGCCTTAAATTTAGCTCTTTACAATGAGGATTCAAAATGCCTGTCACTCGTGTCAGGTCTAGAAGTTTCGAAGTCACATTCAGATTATAATCTTCCATGTCTTTTTTCTTAGAAGCAATGCCTCTGATTATCAGGATGGCTACTATGAGTATCCCTGCAGCAGTAGTAATGAGTCTTTGATTGGCACCATACCCAAGTCCGATTGCGATACATAGGAATAGATAAGTCAATTCCTCAGGTTCCTTAATCGCTGTTCTAAAACGCACGATAGAAAGGGCACCAACCAAACCAAGGGATAACGCTATTGATGACTTGATCAGTGAAATGATTAAAGCCGTACAGACTGTAATCAGCAAAAACGAATACCCAAATAATCGTCGATTAGACAAGGCATTACCAAACTTAATATAAACAAGATAAATGACATAAGAAAATACAGAAGCTAAAACGATATTGACTAGAATATCAATAGCCCCTGTACTTTGTGTGTTTGAAAAAAAATTAATTAAAGAATCCACATTCCCGTCCTCCTAGTTAGTGTTATATAATTATCCTGATTATACATAATAAACACCTTTTAAACAAGCACGGAATTAACATGGCGTTAACATGAATTCGATAAATTATTGCAGTTTCAAGCTGTATTACCCTAAAACATGCTTATTGATTGTACACTACTGGATGTACCCATTTATTAACCTAACTAACAAATCATTAAGGTATTCCACTTGATAATCACCAATTGTAGGCTCTAAGTGACTGCCACCAATACCGCTATCATCTGTTAAGAACACATAAGTGCCCCCAGTTGTCAGACTCAAAAATCTAAGTAAAAATTCTGTTTCCTTGTCTACGCCACTTGATGCCACTGGGATGATTTTTATTCCCATTTCACTGGTTAAGGAAACTATTTGTTCAAGTGTTGTAAGTGTATTGTCATTGTGATGTGGTGGTGCATCTAGTACTAAAAATAATAACTTGCTCCCTGCATCCACGTTCCAGTTATGGCCTGTGATACCGTCCATTAAAGCAGTCTCTACGGCTTCTTCATAATCCCCACCACCATCTGACCACTGATTACCAATCTGTTCAACAACCGCATCTATATCCGTTGTGAAGGGGTAAGAACGAACCACATACTCATCAGTTTCATCTCTGTAATAGTTAATGCTGAGTCTGATATTTAGATTATTAGCATTTTGATTTTGAACTTCTGTTACGACGTTTTGTATTTCTTTTTTCAAGTATGCCAATTCGTCTGCCATGGAACCCGTCGTGTCAATGACAAACATAATGTCTACATCTGAATTTCTAGTCGCATTTTGAGGTATGACCAGCTTATATTGATTGTCGCCTGATATGTCACTTGCATCCCCAAAATCGTAAGTTTCGCCATTATACTCAACTTTTAGATTAACAGTGTTTTGTATATCTTCCTCTTGATTTATATATGGAAATGCATAAGCCACCCCTTTATTATCGGTCATAATCTGATAATAGACTTGCCCTTGTTCATCATAAAATATAACAGTTGCGCCGCTTATAACCCGGTCTTCTTCATTCATAACTGTGATCTCATATCTTTCCCAATTAGTAAAACCCCAATGTGCTTGCATGTCATACCAATCATTATTATTAATCACATTTTTAAAATAATCGAAGTTTTCATTGTCATTCCACTCCCCTGCCGTTAATTGACCGTACTGCGGTTCTGGTCTTATTTCAGGTTGGGTCGTGTCGGAATAAGTGGTTTCTGAAACACTATCACTGGTAGATACGGCTTCTGCAGCATCCATACTATCTGTTGTATCCATATAACTGGTATCCTCATCACTTTTTCCAACGGCACTACTTTCAGATGTTGCTGACTCATCTCTTGACGCCTCCGGTAGATCAGTTGTAATCTCGTTGCTGATGGTACCTTCGTCTTTCGTATCAGCAGTATCTTCCTTATTCTGACATGCTGTCGTACTAAGCACTAATACTATGACGAGTGCTAAGCTCACCAATGTCTTTAATTGATTGGTTTTTGATACTATTTTCTTACCTGACATCCCCGTTTTAATCATCTTTTTCATATCTATCTCCTCCTCTTGGTTCTTATATACATCAATCTCTTATAGTTGCATACACTAGGCCTTTAATCATTAGACGAGCCCAAATTCATTTTGTTCCAATGAACTTGGGCTCGTGTTTTGTGGTTAATTTTATTTAGTGATACAACTTAGTTGACATGACTTTTTCATTATATACTGTTATAAGCGACTAACTGGTACTTGTATTTCAGTCAACCAATCATTCTTAGAATCCATATTCCATATACCGTCAATATAAGATTCTCGCAATTGACCAGCAACTTGATAGCCGTTTTGTTCGATCCATTTGAATATGAAGCCGTACGCGTCTACAAGCGTTTCATAAGGTCCTTTGTGTAAAATACAAACAGCTTCACATACCTTATGTACTAATTTATAGGTCACCATTTCAGAATCTTCACAATAATCGACGACAGATTCACATACTTCAACATGTATATCGCTTTCTCTATATTCGCCATCATGGTATATAGTAAAGCAATACTCTGGCATAGCACAAACAGCACCTTGTTTTCGCATTTCATCACCCATCTTTGGTACAATGTCAAAATAAGTATCATAACTTGGTACAACCGTCTCCATAGATGCAACTATGACTTCTGGTAATGATTTTATAATAGGGTTGTAATTCAACATGTGATCACCTCGTATTCGTTTTTGGTAATTCTGTATTAGGTCCAATTGCTTTTTATTTTCCTCTAAACTAGCCCTCAGCTCCTTCTCTCCTAGTTCTAAAAAGAGTTCTATGACAGATGGTATTTTACCACTTTCATCTACTAATTGACCAATATGAGCCAAGCTGATGCCCATCTGTTTAAGGGCAATAATCATATGAAGTCTTGGCAATTGTTCAGAAGTATAGTATCTGTATCCAGTAAAGTCATCCACGAAAGCAGGTTTAAGTAACCTCAGGTCATCATAATGGCGAAGGGTTTTGGTAGTTATTTGATTCATCTTAGAAAATAGGCCAATCTGAAACATAAGGGCTCCTAACGATAATCATATCTAAAGGTTTTCACTGATATAATCATACATATAATTGCTAAAAGAATCAAGCATACAAACGTTAAAGTATAATCCTTTATGTTGCCACCAAGTGAGATGCTTTTTAGCATGATAATGCCATGTGTGAGTGGCATACTATCAGCAACAATCTGAAGCCCCTTTGGCATAATTTCGTAGGGTACTGTTGCGCCTGATAAAAAGAACATGGGAAAATAAACCAGACTACAGAGCAGATTAGCCGTATTGATATTCTTAGCCACAGATGCAATCATCATGCCGATAGCATATATTGATAGTACAACCAAAAGATAAACTACCATAAACTGGCCCAAGCTTCCTATCATCCTATAGCCAAAGATGATATTGGCTACCCCCCAGACAAGTACGGAGGATAGTAGGGCTATTATAAACTGATTAATAAACTGCGCCATTAATAGCATCAGGGGTGATGTAGGCGTCACCTTAAACCTTTTTAGAACTTGCTTCTCTCTATAACTGCTAATGGTAATAGGGATGCCCATAAGGCCAGTTGCACAGATACCAATTGTTATAACTGCTGGAAAGCTCTGCTGAACTAATGAGTAATTCCCTCCTTCCGCCATCTTGTCACCATACAATACCCCCAGCAAGAGCATAAGACCTACTGGTAAAATCACACCAAAAAGTGCAGAAGAGAATTCCCTGATGGATAATTTCATCTCAATTCTAAAGAGCGTTAAGAGTGTTTTCATAGTTTGCTTCCTCCTCACCTACAATCTGTAAGTATATTGCTTCAAGACTATCCATTTTATAATTACTTTTAATTTCGTTGACGGTTCCCGTTATGACCTTTTCACCTTCATTGATAATCATTAACCTATCGCATAAGTATTCAACCTCATCCATATAATGAGAAGTCAAAAGAATAGTTAACCCCTTGGACTTTAGTTGCTTTAGAAATCGCCACACTTCTCTTCTGGCTTTTGGGTCAAGGCCAGTTGTTAATTCATCTAAAATAATCAGTTTCGGTTTATTAATTAAACTAAGTAACACTGAAAGTTTCTGTTTCTCTCCACCAGATAAAGTTGAAACCAATTGTTTAGATTTGTCATGTAATCCAAATTGCTCTAATAATATATGATAGTCTACCACATCATCATATAGACTACTGATCATCAGACATATCTCATAAACCTTGATTCGATCTGGGTAAAAATTAGTTTGAAATTGCACCCCAATTCTCTTATAGATATGCTTTGCTTCTTTGTCAATGTTATGCCCAAATATCCGGATGTCACCACCATCTCTTATTTTTGTGCCTAGCATACATTCAATAGTCGTTGTTTTCCCTGCGCCGTTAGGTCCGATAAGTCCAAATATTTCACCTTCCTTTACAGAAATATTTAGCTGCTTAACTGCTAGTTTTGACTTATAATACTTAGTTAACCCACTGATTTCCATAATGTTTTCTTTTGATTCTTTGTGTGATACTGTCATCTGAAAACCTCCTTTTGACTTGCTGAGTTAAGCTTACACCTTGCCCTAAGGTTAAAGTCAATAGGGTAGTTAATTAATTTTTCAATAAAAAAGCACCTCCAAAAGCTAGTTATTTGACTAACTTTTGGGATGCACGTCATGCTTTTCATGTACTTGTTATTAGAATCGTATTACGCATTGATTACCGATACCTACTCAATAGGTACATATATATCCATCACGGTTACATCATCAATTATTTTCACTTCTTCTAAGCAATACTTGTCAATCTGACAGGTTTGTCCTTGAATATCATGATCTTTCAACCATCCTATCATCCGTTGCCATCCCTTGGGGATACGTTCAAACGGATCTGCAAAAGGATCTTCGATTCTCAGGACCGCGTATTTAGATTTATCTATTTCAAGGTAGGTGACCTGCTCATCCATACTATCCCCAGCTTTATAACTAGCAAGCCCATTACCTGTAACTTCTAGCCAGTACTGGTAGCCTCTAACCTCCTGGTTAAAGGAACTGTCTTCCACAGGCACATCAAAACCAAAATTCCTGCCCGTCGTTTCAATCCGATGCTCTTTTGCATACTGGGTCAAAAATTCAATCACTTCTTCTTCTGGATTATTGCTAAACCGAGTACTTGCAATCACCTTCATATCTTCCAATGTCTCAAAAAAGACATCACTCATATATTTTTCCATCACAATACCACACTTTCTAATCAAATCTTGGATGACTAGCGGCGATACATGTAACATCTTAAGACCTCGACATTTGCTTGGACTCATACCATATCGCTGTATGAATGCTCTAGAAAATGCCCGCTCGGACTGATACCCAAACCGTATCGCAACATCTAGAATCCGTTCACCCTGACTCACATATATATACGCCTCACTTAGTCTTCGCTCACGTATATAAGCACCTACCGATTGGCCTGTTAGATTCGAAAATAGCCTATGGAGATGGAATTTTGAATAGCCAGCAATCTGTGCACATTCATCTAATGACAAGGTTTCTGATAAGTTCATTTCAATATAGTCAACCATCCTTTGAAGCCCTATTTCAATCATATCTCATCACCTCATGTTATCCATGTTACCTAGTTTCAAAGAGTACTCTTAAGATTATTATAACCCTAAGACTTGCTTCAAATAGGACAGATATTGCTAACATCATAGTTCATAATTGATTATGCTCATCAAAATTATGGCAAGTCTTACCGCTTCGGGCTCAGCTTACTACATCGGACTTATCTTACTTCTTAGGGTTATTCTTATTATACTCCGTATATGCTTGCATACGTTTTTTAACCAATTGTTGACTTGGCAGGGCTCCTTCTTGAACGGTTCTGTTTTTTTCATTAGTATGTTTAATATCCAGCAATCGCTTATTGCGCATCTCGTTCACCTGAATAGCTATGCCCAGTTCACCGACGGCTTTGATTTTTTCTTTAAGTTTTAATACGTCATCTTTATACACATCTTGTTGATTTATGATATATGTCTTCACCCTGTTATACGTCGCCACAAAGCCGTCATCCAGTGCCTGAATTTCCTCAATCTTAGTTTGTTTCATACCAACTAAACCATTAAATTGTTCAACCAAAAAGCCAGTGTCTTGAATCAGTACTTTTTGCTTTTCAGTGATCTGGTTAATCAGCTCTAAGGCATCTCGCTTTTTATCTAGTGATTCAAACAGTATACCCATCATTATTTTAACATCATTCATCTTTACACCTCACTATCATTATAGAACAAAGTGTACTTCCAGTACACAATTTTATCCCACTTTATTTCTTTCCATACAGGATAAATTGTTCTCATGGAAAGTTCCTATGGAGAACTTTCCTATTGCAGAACAAAGTGTACTCCCAGTACACATTTTTACAAAGTAAAATTGTTCTCATAAAAAGTTCCTAGTCAGAACGCTCCTAGTGAACAAAAAAATAAGCTCCATGAATAGATCTATTATTATCTATCATTACGGCTTATTATAATTGTCGTCATATATTAATACACAGTCCGGCATTATTTCTTTTTATCCATAAAATAACTTGTTTCAGATTTATGCTGATAACCCCTATTTCTATTGTATTGTTTAAGTACGCCTTTGGTATCTCTGAAGTTCTTCACAGATTCTTTATGCCCAGCTAAAACATTGTTGATATACGCTTTGCTTTCAGTCTCTAATGCCTCGATCACTTTACCCTTTTCTTGTATGGCAAGCATATGCTCTTCTACACGCACCGATATCTTTGGAAACCTTTTAGCTAACTGAGTCTCTGCTGAAATGCTACCTAATAATTGATTTATTTTATTGTCGGTTTTATCTAATTTCATATACAGGCGGTCTTTTTCTTTAAATATAGATTCGAGCTTATTCACCTCAGTATCCTCTGATTTGAGTAAAACTAGTTGTTTAGCCAATGATTCATATAATATATCAATCAGTTTATCTTTCTCTATTAAACTAGCATCAATTTCTTCTAAGACTACTACTATATCAGTCATAAAACCACCTCATATCAACATATCATTTACTGGTGTAACTCTAAGACATCAAAAAGTGTGCCCGTCCAGTCTAACATGTTATTCTTCAATTGATCAAAACTGCCCAGTCTTAATTCCATATCATGATTGTCGAAGGTATTAAGCACTTCTTCAAGAGCCTCGTTCACTTGGCCGCAATCAGTTTCAATTCTTTGTTTTACAGGTTCAACTTCTCTTGGAAAGTCTGATATTATAAATTCATTAACCGCTATAAACGCTTCTGTCAAAACGCCTATAAGTTTAACCACAAGATCAAAGTCTAATTTATCCAACCCACGTTTTATCTGATTCATACAGTCATCCATAGACTGCATAATATTAATCAGTTCGTTTCTTTGTGTTTGATTGTCCATGCACTGTCTCCTTTTAACCTCATTCTAACTACCTAATCTGTACTATTCAAAAATTCAGTGGGGTGTTGGCCCCACTGATAGTATTATACCTTAATGTCTATGCTTCCACCAACTGATGGATTGACACTTCGTTCCATTGCAACGCCTGATGTAGCCATGAGTTTCTGTAATGCTGCCCCTTGCTGTTTCATCACATCTTTGGTTATATTCATCATAGATGCTCCCACCGAATTCGCTACCTTTGCTTGGGAAAGCCCTACTGACAATGCTGCTATATCCATGTTATCACTTCCTTTTGTTAACCTATAACTACCACTAACTACTACTGGCTACCACCCATCATTGAGCTGAAATAACTAGCCTGACTATTCATCTTTTGTATCGCCATTTCCATAGCAGTAAATTGACTAGTATAACGGTTTTCTACCATTTCAAGGTAATCTGATACATCAAATAATTTTTCTTCATAGTCTTCTATGGCACTGTTAATCTGTTAATCAATATAGAAAGTCAATGCACTACTAAGAGTTGTTGATTTCATCTTATCATTCATCATGGAACTCAGTTCATCGCCAATGGCATTCATTAAATCAGCTACTTTGTCAGAATCTTCTTCAATAGCAGTACGAAGCTTATCTTCTCTCAGTGCATATAATGAATCATCTGTGTTCCCTTGGATATGTAACTGGCCTTTTTCCGTATAATCCCCAGTAACAATACCTAACTCTGAAATATACTTATAACCACCCACTTCTGTGGCAACACCACTACTGCTGGTTAATATGCTTCGCATACTTGATACCAGTGATGATAATGTATCATCTCTTCTAAGTAATGAATCCTTTATTTTTGTTTCCCATAATTCAATGGTAGTATCATCTAGGGCTTCTTTTTCTGTATCCGTCAAAGGTTCATATTCATTATTATAATCTGCATCAATCTTAGTGTTAATATCTTCTATAAGTTCGTTGTAAGCTGTTAAAAAAGACTTCACCTTATTATAGATAGCGTCTGTATCTTGAGTAACATTGACTGTAATATCAGAAGCTGTTTCACCGTTTAGGGTAAGACTCATACCGTTAATACTAATTGAATTACTAGATGAGGTCAATGCTAATCCATTATAGGTATAATTGGCCTCTTGACCTTTTGATCCAAGTGCTGGAATTGCATCTTCATGTATAGAGTTTGTTCCATCAACAGTAAAACCCATAGCCGCCATAAACGTTTTTTCCTCTGCTGTATC
>JAQICP010000350.1 GCA_027858555.1 Vallitaleaceae bacterium | reverse complement strand
GGACTGATTCCAGAGAATGAATTATCAAAAACAGCTGGCGTTGACTTACATAAAAAAACAGGCGGTCCCATTGTTGATGAGCAGATGAAAACTAATGTACCAGGGATATTCGCATGCGGCAATGTATTACACGTTCATGATTTAGTGGATTTTGTTACTGAAGAAAGTCAAAACGCAGGCAATGGTGCCGTTAGATATCTACGTGATGAGGTGGAAGAAGATAAACTCTGTGAAACAGCATATATCGAAACCCTACCACTTGAAGGTATATCATATATTATGCCTCAAATAATCCATATGGGGCAAACTACATCAAAACTGGTGAAATTACTATTTCGAGTTAAACAACAGTATAAAAATGTGAAGCTTATTATCAAATATGGAGACACTGTTTTAAAAGTAATTAAAAAAGACCACTTAGCACCTGCTGAAATGGAAAGCGTATTATTGGTTTTGCATAGTAATGATACAGGGAGCGCCACAGAAAAAATGAGTCCCAATACTTTGTCTATTGAGGTTATGAGCCAATAAGGTATCTGATAAGATGCAGAAAAAGGGTTAAGGCATAATTGCCTATTCTTAAAAAGAGAGGTGTATAGAATGAACCGATATGAACTCATATGTATTGCATGTCCCAACGGCTGCCATCTAATTGTAGAAGGGGATAACCTTAATTGGCATGTTACAGGCAATGCTTGTATAAAAGGCGAAGCTTATGGCGTAAAAGAAGTCGTAGACCCAAGGCGCATTCTAACGACTACAATACGAATTCGTCATGATATACATCGCAGGTTGCCTGTTGTCACCAGTGCGGCACTACCAAAAGATATGCTGATAGCAGCCATGGCGGTAATTAATCCTATAGTGGTTACACCCCCGATATATGTTAATCAGGTTATCTTCGAGAATATCTTAGGAACTGACATTAATCTTCTGAGTTCTAAAACGATTATCTAAATAATCTCACTATATTTTAATAGAGTTTATGATTTACACTATTCATGAAATCATTTAAAGACCTGTCTTGGTCTAACTTAATTGAAGAGCCTATGGACATGTTTTTTTGTTTGTTATTTTTATGTTCATGACAACACAATTGGATAATAGCACTTTTCAAAGTTTCTATTTCTGATATTGAGGTATTTGGAATTAAGATAGCATATTCATTGCTTCCTACACGACATACAGTACTGTTCGTGGGAGACAATTCTAATAAGGTTTTGGCGGTACCAATTAGCAGATCATCACCTGCCATACGACCTTTTGTATCATTGATATATTTGAGGAGATGTATATCACATACAATGAGCCCCAGTGGATAATAGGCATACTCATTGAATTCATTCAATTTATTTTCAAAATAGAAACGATTATTTAGTTTGGTCAAGATGTCATGAGTGTTGACATATTCCAACTTGAACTTAGTCTGTTTTAATTCAGTTATATCAATAAAGGTAAATAGGGTTCCCAGGAATTGGTTCTTGTTAAGATACATATGTTGGTAATTGATTTTATAATAGAATATGTCAATGCCAATATGCAATGTGTAGTCTGCTGAAAGGTCAGGACCTTCTTGTAATTCGCTAAGTATTCTAAATAGATCATTTTCGATGGCATTAAGCGGCTTATCATATATGTCTTCTAGTGATGTGTCGGCTAACGTCAGAAAAGCCCGATTGGCATCAGATATATTTTTGAGATGGTTAAGATATAATAAACCATTGTTCATATAATCTACAATATAACCACGGACTAATAAATTAGTTCGATTAGTTCGATTCAAAAAGAAATGAAAATAGAATACGCAAATACATAAAAAGAAACCTATTGGCGTTGGATCAAAGTCCCAATTATCAAGCAAGTTACCAATTTGAAAAACAAAATTAGCGCTAAAAGGTATTAATATGGCGATTACTAATAAGCATTCATGATTTTTGAATTCGATAGGTTGAGTCCTAAATGCAATGATAAAATTAAGTAAAGAAATAAAAATCATCACATAAGTATATATAACCACGACATAGAAAAGATAATTATTAACTGAGTGTACCAAAGTCATATTAGAGGTATATTTAATCGCCAATGAAATTCTAAAAAGGCTATGATACTGATTTGTCATAATTAATATAAATAGAGGGATTGGAACCATAGACAAAACTATCTTTGCCTTAACACTCAGTTCATGGCCGGTTTTTACAGCATAAGAGTAGAATATTGTTAGTGTTGGCAATGATATTATGGCAAGAAATTTGAACTCATGGAAAAATAAAATAATGGATTCATCTTTAGATAGCTGAATGATGAATTCGCATCCTAACCAAACAATGATATTAAGTGTCATTGTGGCTATTAACTTATAGAATTTTTGAGAGTTATGCTTTATTAATGCAGAAACGGCATTAATAAATATAATTAGTGATAACATGATAAGAGAAAGCCAAAAAATTGCAATAAATTGCATCAATATACCCCCATCTGAATAATAAATGATAATCCGATAAATACATCCTCACATAATATTATATACGACTCTTGGATAGAAGGCAACACAGCTTAGGCGTTGACAGAATATCTCTTAAGGTTATAATAAAAGCAAACAGATGCCCTACTTAATAAAGAAGTTCAGACCTATTATACTTGCCATTGTACAGGCAATGATATGTATGCGTATATATCAGAGAGTACTGAAAGAATTAGACAATTAAAAACAGGTGTTGTCAAATGACAACACCTGTAGATCAGTTTATTTGTTTTTAAGTGATATGAATGATGGCGTATCGGGATCCACTTCGCCGTATTTGATAAAAATACCAATTTCTTCAACAAAACCAACAAGATATATTAACAGTATGACTGTTATGAATGCTGTAGTATTAAAGAAATATGAAGTGACAACTAAGAAATATACCAATATACCATTAAGTTTGAGTAAATAAGTATGCATCATAATAGGCTTTTTGCATAGTACACCAGATATGACGAATGATAGAAAGAACAGTGAAAAGAAGATAATCAGTAATAGCCTATTAGGTATTAGATATTCTGGGAAAAGGGCATATATAAAATAAGCCGTGGATACATAAAAGAATATATCCGCAAAGGAGTCCAAAGTTTTGCCGATTTCTGTCTTTTGGTTGAATCTTCTTGCAATGAAACCATCGAAAAAATCTGTTGATCCAAGTAATATGTAACTGATTAAAAAAGCTTCCTTCATATCCCACATAATTAATAGAAACAAGATAGGTAATAGTACCAAGCGTGACATTGATAAAATATTAGGTATTGTGATGTATTCCCCTTTAAACATAAGCAATTCCTCCCATTAAGTTAATAAGTTAATTCTACATGAATTATCTGGTAAGGGCAAGGCTTTGACAATTATTATCAAAACATGCTCATAAGCTGAACATATTGTAGGCAATAAAAATATATAGTCATTTATAGGGTTGCGATTTTACTGAAAATGAACTACTATAAGTAATCAATAAATAACAAATGATAGTATGGTGTATGAAAGGTTAATGATGAAAAATAAGGAAGCGAATTATAATTACAGGAAGTACTACAGTGTCAGCGTTTTCTTCGGGATAGCCATACCGATTATGATACAAGGATTGGTTTTTCAATTGCAGAATATTGTTGACAAGGTATTTCTTGGTAATTTGAAAACAGAATATCTGACCGCGATTGGTGTTACACAGTCACCTTTTTTCATGACCATTACAGTCATTATGGCCATAGGTACGGGTCTTAGCATCATAGTAGGGCATCAATAGGGTGCACAAAAATTTGATGAAATGCAAAAGACCATATCATCAACGATTACTTATAATATTGTATTTGCGTTGATTCTTATGTTTGGATGGCTTTTTTTTGGAGAAACTATCCTAAGATGGATTAATGTGGATCAAGCTATCATGCCGTATGCCTTAACCTACATGAGGATTATTGTAATCTACTTACCTTTTTATGCAATTGATGGCACTATACAAGGCGCATTACAGGCATTTGGTAAAACCAAACCAATCATGTATGCTGGCATTGTAAAGGTCTTCCTTAATATCTTTTTGGACTGGGTTCTAATCTTTGGTAAGTTTGGCTTACCTGCACTTGGCATACAAGGGGCAGCGATAGCTACTCTAACAGCTAATATAGTAACAAGTATCATATTGACCCTTTATTTCACAAACAATTCAGTTTTACCAATTAGGATGTTACTCAGTCAACTAATAGCGTTCAAATGGAAGCTGTACACGAAAATTGTTGCCATAGGTTTACCAACAGGATTAGAATTCTTCCTTTGGCACTTGGGTAATTTGGTGTTGATCAGTTTCCTTAATAAGATTGATACCATGGGTGTAGCTGTATATGTATTATCATCTAGTATCGGGATATTTATTTTTATGATTTATATTGCCATAGCTAAAGCAACTATGACTTTGACTAGTCAACGACTTGGTGCTAAAGATTATGATAGCGTCAGGCACATTATGAATAGAAGCATTATATATAATCTAGTGGTTGTTTCTATATTTGTTATCGGTGTCGTTTTTTTTACAGAACCGATACTGGATATATTTACGGATGACAGTCAGTTAATTGCTATGACGTTACCAATCATAGTATATCTGCTAATAACATTATATCCAAAGTCAATTAACGTGGTTATTGGCCACGGTATTCGTGCTACAGGCAATACAAAGTGGATGATGTACACACAGATTATAGGAACGGTTCTAGTAATTACCATGTCCTACATACTGATTAATATATTTGAGTTTGGACTTGAAGCTATTTTCATTACTGTTCTAGTGGATGAAAGTGTCAGGTCGATTATTAACTCAATCTATTTCATGTATAAAACGAGTGCATCCCGTATCAGTCAGAGCGTTATCAAAGTAGTAGGATAAGAATGGATTGAACGATATACAGTTAAAATAATTGTAGAAGCATTTTTTGTTTTATATATTGATTTTATAGACAATCTGTGGTTAAATATGCTTATGAGATGGTAGCTCAGCTGGCTAGAGCGCCACGTTGACATCGTGGAGGTCGTAGGTTCGAGCCCTATTCATCTCATTTTTATTTGAAAGGAAAGTTTTCATAAAAATGGAGCTTTCCTTTTCTTTGTATATTCATCTGATTAATGAGGAGAAATAGGTAAGAGCTGAGTAGGTGGAAGAAGGTATTATTAGGTTCTTGTGAGTGTTCATAAGTGTTAGAATTTCACAGGATTTGCATAATTATATTGACCTTAGGCGCAATTCGTGATAGAATACGCCATATAAAGACAAATGTATGCGTGTTAAAGACAATCGAAAAACTTAACATTACTTGATAAGCAAACAGCCACATGTTTTTAGATGGTTAGATTAAAAATCATTTAGTGGAGATTTTACAATAGAAGTTTTTTAGTAGAAACCTTTAGATGAAAATCATTGTAGCAGATAATAATTTAAAAAATAGAAGAGGTGTCAATATGGAAAAATTAAGAGTTGGAATTATCGGTGGAACTGGCATGGTTGGGCAAAGGTTTGTAACCCTATTACATGATCACCCATGGTTTGAAATTGTATTAATAGGCGCAAGTCCCAGTTCAGCAGGCAAGACATATTATGAAGCGGTAAAAGGTCGTTGGGCTCAAACAATGGACATACCAGCATATATAGGTGCAATGACTGTCGTTAGCGCTGAAGATATTGCGGTAATTGCTGAAGAAGTGGATTTTGTGTTCTGCGCTGTAGATATGCCAAAAGAGGCAATCAATTCACTAGAAGAGCGATATGCAAAGGCAGAAATCCCAGTGGTTTCTAATAATTCAGCACATCGATGGACAAAAGATGTGCCTATGGTTATTCCTGAAATCAATAGTGAGCATATACATATAATTGATGCGCAACGTAAGAGATTAGGTACAACACGTGGATTTATCGCAGTAAAACCTAATTGCTCTATTCAAAGTTACGTACCGGTTTTAGAAGCATTTAAGAAATTTGGACCTAAAGAAGCGATCATTTGTACTTATCAAGCCATATCAGGAGCAGGCAAGACTTTTAAATCATGGCCTGAGATGGTTGATAATGTAATCCCATACATCGGTGGAGAAGAAAAGAAAAGCGAAGACGAACCACTTAAAATATGGGGACATATTGAAAACGGTGAAATCGTTAATGCTACCCTACCAGTTATATCAGCTCAATGTATTCGAGTGGCAGCAACTGATGGCCATATGGCGGCAGTTTCAGTAAGATTCGAAGAAAAACCTGAACTTGAAGAGATGATTGCTTCAATCAACAATTATAGTGGCAGACCACAAGAATTAGATTTACCTAGTGCACCAAAACAGTTTATGAAATATATGACAGATGAATCAAGACCTCAAACCAGACTAGATAGAGATTATGAAAATGGTATGGGTGTAACAGTGGGTAGACTTAGAGAAGACCATATATATGATTATAAGTTCGTATGCCTTGCCCACAACACACTTAGAGGTGCGGCAGGTGGTGCTGTACTGATTGCTGAGCTACTAAAAGCAGAAGGGTATATTACAAAAAAGCCATAGATAAATGGTATGAATAACATGCATAAATAACAGGCATAAATAACGGGCATGGATGAAAGGTACAAATATCAGCATAGAGAATGTAGTGAAATTGATGTTTGTCATCAAAATAGACACGAAATGTTCACAAAATGGAAATAGTATTGACATAATTATAAGGTATTATTAGTAGGTAAGTAAGAGTTACCTCTTACAAATTTAATACTCTCCCCCTCATCCTTATAAAAGTACCGGTCTCGGTACTTTTTTCTTGCAAAAAATTCGGTCTATCAGATTTTGTAATCAATAACCCAAGAAATCAACAAATCCAATGAAAAAGCAATCAGCAGTAAGTTATTCGTAATCGAAGAACTGATT
>JAQICP010000404.1 GCA_027858555.1 Vallitaleaceae bacterium | reverse complement strand
TGGACTGAAACAGTATCTGCAACTGATGATGTAGATGGAGATATTACAGTTAATGTAGTAGCAACATATTTTGAATCAGATGGATCAACGTCAATTGCCGACTTAGCAGCAGCAAAAACATACATTGATGATGCAACAGTTAATACAACTTTTGTAATCAACTACAATGTAAGCGATGCAGCTAGTAATCCAGCAACTGAAAAAGTTGTGACAATCACAGTAACACCGGCACCAGACACAACAGCACCAGTAATCACAGCAGCAGATGAAACAGTAGCATTTGCCGACTTAGCAGCATGGACTGAAACAGTATCTGCAACTGATGATGTAGATGGAGATATTACAGTTAATGTAGTAGCAACATATTTTGAATCAGATGGATCAACATCAATTGCCGACTTAGCAGCATCAAAAACATACATTGATGATGCAACAGTTAATAAAACTTTTGTAATCAACTACAATGTAAGCGATGCAGCTAGTAATCCAGCAACTGAAAAAGTTGTGACAATCACAGTAACACCATAACTAAAAACCAAAACATTACTAAATTAGCAAAATGAACCCCTGTGCGTAAAGCGCAGGGAGCAAGTCAAAGCCCCGTAGGCAGAGTCGAAACAGACTCACCTGCGGGGCTTTTCTTTTGCTTTTCTTTTGTGATGTTTCCTTTACAAAGTTATAATAGTATGTTATTATTTAGTAGATTGTTACGAAAGTGTTACGTATATATACGTAATATGACAACAAGATTACTAATTATTGAACTGATATAGGGTATATAGAGATTTTTATGTTATCAGGTCAAGCATATCAATGGCTATAATTACGCAAATAACTGAACATTGGAGGACTTATTCGTGAGATTTAAGCATGAATACAAATCATGGTTTGTATGGAAGCATAAATACGAGATGCTACTGCTTTTAGTGGTGACTGTTTCTGTATTTTCGGTCATGATTATATCGGCAAGTTGGACTAATAAGGATGAAATAACCGCAGCGGCACCAATCGTTGATAGCACAACCTGCTATGAACTTGTAATAAATGGTGTCGGGGTCGGTATAATTGAAGATACAGCTACAGGGGAGACGGCATATACATCGGCGATGCTTAATATCAAGAATATTCTTGGTTATGACCCGGAATTAAAGCCAGAGGTACGATTCAACCAGATTCAGACAACTGAGGTTGATGAAGTATCAGCTCAAGCGTTATCGACTGCGATTGAAGCGGTGTTAATTGAAGGTATTGATGTGATTCGAGAACAGGCATATGTCATGAAGATTGGTGACGATTTCAAGATAGCTGTTGCCTCAATTGAAGATGCTGAAGCAATATTACAAGCAGCACAGGATAACTTCGTATCGGGTGATAAGATTTTTGCAGTATCATTATTAGCTAAAGAATATAATGGTCTTGTACTAACACCTAATGTTAGTGAGATATATGCTGAATTAGATTCAGATAAAGTTTTTGTATCTGCTGCAGATCCAGCAGATACAGTGATCGGCAACATACCAGAAGAGGCAAGTGATACCGCAGACGGTATTATAGCTGAAGATATGATAGTAATTGACCCTATGTATGTTGGTGACACAACGGCGGTCATGTTTAGTGAACCAGTTATGGTTGCTGCGAGTTATGTTGATCCTAGTGATATATTAGATGTTCAGACGGCTACAGAGGCTATAACAAAAGAAAATGAAGAACCTAAAACTTATGTGATAGAGTCGGGCGATTGTCCTTCTACCATCGCAGAAGACCATGATATGACTTTAAGCAGTTTATATGAAATGAATACAAGTCTTGAAGAAAATGCTTCAAAAATACAGGCGGGTGATGAACTAATTGTTATGGTACCAGAACCAGAATTATCTGTTGCCACTTTCGAGGAAGTTGTCTATGTTGAAGCTATAGCAAGATCAGCAACCTATGTAGAAAATCCTGATAAGTATGTTGGTAATACAACTACAATATATAATGGTTATGATGGCGAGTTACAAGTAACAGCCACATTAACTAAATTAAATGGCAAAGAAAACAGCAGAATTATAACAAATGAAACGGTTCTACTAGAACCAGATGATAGAATCATAGAAAAAGGAACAAAACCATTGCCTTCTAAAGGTGCAGTTGGTACATTTATTCCACCAGTTGTGGATTATCATATTACATCCAAGTATGGTCCAAGATGGGGTAGTTTCCATTCTGGTCTCGACATGGCAGCGACTAGGGGTACAACTATTAGAGCTTCAGATGGTGGTGTTGTTACATTTGCCGGATGGAATGGTAATTATGGTAACTTGGTTATTATCGATCATGGGAATGGCGTTACAACAAGATACGGACATATGAGTAAGATTAGTGTTTCAGTATCACAGTATGTATCACAATACGAGAAGATTGGTGAAGTTGGTAGCACAGGTAGAAGTACTGGTCCGCATGTTCACTTTGAGATTCGATTTGACGGTACAACAGCAGATCCACTCAGCTACCTAGAATATCTATAGAACATATTAATATATACTAATTGAGGGCGCCTATAGGCGCCCTTTTTCCATGCCTAACAACTTATCCTTATATTGAAAAAATAACGAAGGATAAAACGCGTACTGGAGGTACGCTTTGTTCTTTACTATTCCCATTCAATTTGGTATAGTTAGCATATATTGTAAAACGAGGTGACAAGATGAGTCAAAAAATCCTAATAGTAGATGATGAAAAAGCTATCGCAGATATTTTAGAATTTAATTTGAGACGTGAAGGCTACGAGATAGCTGTAGCATATGACGGTGAACAAGGGGTGGAGCAATTTCGAAAAATGAAACCTGATATTATCCTTCTAGATATTATGATGCCTAAGATGGATGGACTTCAAGTATGTAAAGTGATTCGTAATGAATCCAATGTACCAATCATCATGTTGACTGCCAAAGCAGAAGAAGTTGACAAGGTTGTTGGGCTAGAGTTTGGGGCAGATGATTATGTGACCAAACCATTTAGTGTTAGAGAAGTGATGGCAAGGGTAAAAGCTAATCTTAGACGTGTCGTACTCGATTTAGAAACAACAAATAAACAAAATGTGCTAACGTTCACACATCTGACGATTAATAGAGATCGTTATGAAGTGATCAAGAACAAGGTGGCAATAGAATTAACAGTTAGAGAATATGAGCTGCTTGATTATTTAGCGAGTCAGAAGAATCAGATATTCACTAGAGAACAATTGCTTGAGCATGTCTGGGGATTCGAATATTTTGGCGATGTTAGAACGGTTGACGTTACGGTTAGAAGGCTAAGAGAGAAGATCGAAGATGATCCAAGCCAACCTTTATGGATATCCACTAAAAGAGGAATTGGGTACTATTTTAAAGGCGAATAATTTACTTAGTGCGTATTAGGTGCTGGACATGATTACTATATTGAAACAGGTGAAAGTATGATGATAAGTATTAAGTGGCGATTAGTCGCCATCTATATCGTTCTAGTGGTTATTGTAATGGTTGTATCAGGTACATTGGTAGTTTGGTCAACCACTATTGACGAATATGATTCCATGCGCGATGAATTAATAGCTGCAACAGATGTTATAAGCGAGAGTGTCAATCCTGGAGAATCCCATTCGGCAATTGAATTAGCTATAAAAACGGTTATCAAAAAATTCGGAGATACTTACTCCGATAAAACAATCTATCTACTTGATGAAAACGGTGAGATGATCTTAACCACATCTTCATTTGATAATAGTGAAGGTTTTTTTTCAGCACAAGTACAAGCAGCACTTTCTGGTAAAACAATCAAAGAACTTGATACCGTCCGGAAACAAGGCGAGGCTTATAGCTATAAAGGTTATGCAAAACCGATAATGGCTAATGGGTCTGTTTCTTATGTGGTCTATGCGATTACATCTACAGAACCAGTTGAAACAACCATAGAAAAGATTATCAGTATTATTCTAAATTCTGTCATTCTATCTATCATCATTGCGCTAATCTTAGGGTTTATCTTCTCTAATTATATTACAAAACCAATTGCCCTGTTATCAGAGCATGTTACGTTAATGGCTGCAGGTGATCTGCAAACCACAATTGATGTGCAGTCATCAGACGAGATTGGAAAATTGACCCGTAATTTTAATATTATGGCCAAATCCTTGAATGATACATTAGGTGAGATATCAAGTGAAAAGAACAAGCTGGAAATCGTTTTTTCACAGATGACAGATGGCATGCTTGTATTTGATAATAAAGGCTTACTAACTAGATATAATCCTGCTTCAGAGAAAATGTTACGTGTTAAGGAAGATGATATGTTCGATGACATCTTCTCTTTTTATATGGAAGACGAGTTCGGTTCTATCTATGCTTCCATGCACTCGGATATCAAGCAGCATATCATTAAAAAGTCAGACAAATATTATAACGCATGCTTTGCAAAGTTTGATGGACAGACGAAAGAGAATTCTGGCATGATCTGTGTTGTACAAGATATTACGGAGCATAAGAAGTTGGAGCTAATGCAAAAAGAGTTTGTGGCTAATGTGTCTCACGAGCTACGAACACCGCTTACAACTATTAAAAGCTATACAGAGACATTAATTGATGGGGCGATTACAGAAGAAGAGATAGCTTATAAATTCCTAAACGTTATCAATAATGAAGGCGATAGAATGACTGCTTTGGTTCAAGATCTACTGGATTTATCCAAACTTGACAATAGACAGACCAAATTCATGATGCAAGAGTTAGAGCTCAACAACTTGGTTTCAGACAGTGTTGAAAAGTATCAAATACAGGCTGAGAAGAAACAGCAACAACTTAATTTTTTCAAACCAAAACATATGTATAATATCGTAGGCGATGCTTATCGAGTAGAGCAAGTGTTTAAGAATATTATTTCTAATGCCATTAAGTATAGCCCGGAAGAAGCGATTATCAACGTCAATATAACTGAGGACATCCGGCACATCACCGTAGCTATTGAAGATACGGGACTTGGTATTTCTAGCGAAGATATTGAACGTATTTTTGATCGATTTTACAGGGTAGATAAGGCCAGATCTAGGGAGATGGGTGGCACTGGACTTGGACTTGCTATAGCGAAAGAAATTATGGAATACCATGGTGGTGGCATAAGGGTAGAGAGTGTATTGGAAGAAGGGACGACCTTTTATCTGGCCTTTCCTAAACAGTATAAAGGTAATCTATAGAAGGTGTCATATATGATAAAAATAATAAAAACTATAGTACTTGGGATATTAATTATATTATGTCTATATCAAGCATCTATGATGTGGGCAAGTCAGTTGAATTCAACGAATAGCTTATTACCTACCATCGGTAGCCTAAGTAGTTCGTTAGATTTACTTGATGATGAGATATATCTGCTAACACCGAACAAACTTGGTATCGTACTAGATGGGGATGAGACTAAGTTTACAGTCATAAAAAAAACCAGTGTATTTTATGCCAGTCTATATAAAGAATCTGCGGCAATGTTAATAGAGGTCATGTCTGGTGGTGACATATATGTAGAGGATGTCGAGGTTAACGATCTGTTTAGCAGTCGAAGTCTATTCTTTACTTTAGAAACAGAGATATCAAAAGACATTTTAATAGATGTGTTTAATTTTGATCAAGATCTTCTTGAAAAAGTGGATTATATTACCAGTTTTGGTATCATCTTATCAGAGAACGTGGATCATGTGTTTGTTTACTTAATTAGTCAAGATCAAAAGGCTACCATATATGCAATTGATTCTGATAGGATTGATACTTTAAGCGACAGCATTGAATTTTATCTAGACCAAATTCAAGAGAACACCAATACACTTACCCTATATGATTCTTCCATATTTGATGATATCGATGGCTTTTATAAACACACATTACTGCCAACTAGCGATAACAACTGGGGGTACATAAAAGAGTTGAACTTTTATAAGCCATTCATTAATATAGATGGCTTTATAAAACGAGATGTTGAAAATTATGTGAATGGTTTTGAACCAGGCGCTAAGTGGGACTACAGCCAGCAAGACCGTATCATGTATGGTAATGACACCATGTTAATTACTTATGATAGTCAGGGTTTATTTCAATACCAATTATTCGTAGATCAAGGTGATCATAATAGTGGATTGGTTAATAGCTTTATAGTTGCTAATAATTTTATTCGAAAAGATAACCAGATAAAGAAACAGGAATTTTATTTGAAGAATTATTATGCGACAGATACGGGGTATGTGTTTAACTACGGGTACAGGTACAACGGTTTTCCGATTATTATGGATTCTGTGTTGTTAGAAAGATATGGGTTAGGCTATCCATTGGTCATTGAAGTCAGTGGCAATGAAGTGGTCTCATACGAACGGATTTTAATTGCTATGGAAGATATGATACCGGAGCTCAAAACTTATAGTGGTGATTATAGAAAGATGTTAGAGATATTTGACGAAAACGTTAGCCCGACCATTCCTATAACGGATGCATTTCTTGGTTATTATTGGTCTAATGAAGACTCGGCAGATATGAGATGGATCATAGATTATAACCGTCTCTATTATAGCATTGATATGTAAAGGATTAGGTGCTCTATGAATTGGAATCGAATACTAAATACCATGATTATCATCTTTCTCGTGCTGAACATCGCTATTTTTGCCTTTGGTAAGTTGAGTATACAGAATAAATATGTTTTGAGTGATGAGCGAGAAAGTTTGCTTAAAGAAATATTATATGAAAATGGCGTTACCATGTACAATTTCTATCCAAGTTACGAGCCCATGTCATCTTTAGTTGTACAAGCACCTGAGTATGATAGAGATGCTATACTCAACAGGGTTTTTGATGGACAGCGACTTGAGAACTTGCGAGAGATGACAGAGGAACGCGTTATTTATGAAGCTTATAATTTGGATGATGAAGTGCTTGTTTTTTATACAGGTAATTACGCTGGTATCATAGATTACAGCGGACCAAGCCCCCTGTATCAACTAAAAGCGTTTACAGAAGAAGAAGCAATCAAATTAGCCAGTGATTTTGCAGACGATCTAATTGGTGAGCTATTACCGGTTACGTTGTCGGACGTCCACTACGATGAAGATACTAACCGCTACGAAATCTTGTTTAATCAGATATATGATGAATCAGTGATGTTCTGCAATTATGTTAGAATAGTTATAGGTGAAGAAGGTATTATGACGGCTAGGGCATCTTTATACCCTGTTGTCAGTCATTCAAGTGAAAAGAAAGAATTATATCCCGTAGATGAGGTCATATATATGTGGATGGATACCATAGATGTAGCAAGTGATGAATTGGCAAGAATCAAGCAGATTGAGATTGGCTATGACTTAGGCCTTGATGAACTGAACAAGGACGCCTCTATTGAAGTGGTTCCTTATTATCGTATTACGATGCAAGATGGTAGTAGGTATGACATCAGTGCTTATACGAATCAGCTTCAAAAGGAAGCTTTCATTGGCGCTTTTTATAGAGAATAGGGATGTTGTTAACATAAATGACATAATTGTTAATGAAAACGATATACCATTGGTTTTTACAAATTAATGAACCTATGTTATAATAAATTTGGTTTATCATGGTTATAACATGATTATATAAATTAGAGGTGAAGTATGGAGAAACTAGTTATACGTGGCGGCACTAAATTAAAAGGGACCGTAATTGTCGAAGGTGCTAAAAATGCTGCATTACCTATTATTGCAGCAACTCTGTTATGCAAATCCATTTCAATCATTGAGAATATACCAGAAGTAGAAGATGTGCGTGTGTTATTAGATGCAATGATTGAACTTGGCGTTAAAGTTAAAAAAACAAAACCAAATACATTAGAGATAGATACTAGAAGTATTATAAAAAATATAGTTGACTATGAAGATATCACAAGAATCAGAGCATCGTATTACCTATTGGGCTCTTTGCTTGGAAGAAATAATGAAGCACAAGTGCCACTTCCGGGTGGTTGTAGTATTGGCACAAGACCAATCGACCAACACATCAAGGGCTTTGAAGCACTAGGTGCTAAAGTCAATATTGAACATGGTATGATTAAAGCGAAAACTAAAAAGCTGAAGGCTAGTAATATCTATTTAGATGTGGCTAGTGTCGGTGCAACTATTAATGTTATGTTTGCAGCTGTGTTAGCTGAGGGGCATACAGTAATAGAAAATCCAGCAAAAGAACCGCATATCGTTGATGTGGCCAACTTCCTTAATAGTATGGGCGCAGATGTGAAGGGTGCAGGTACAGATATTATTAAAATAAATGGCGTTAAAGAATTACATGGCGCGGAGTATATGATTATTCCAGATCAGATTGAGGCTGGTACTTATATGATTGCAGCAGCAATCACTGGTGGGGATGTGACAGTTGAAAATCTAATACCTAAGCATATGGAAGCGATTTCAGCAAAATTAAAAGAGATGGGTATTCTTGTAGAAGAGTTTGATGAGTCAATTCGTGTTCATATCAAAGAACCTTTGAAGAATACGCATGTCAAGACCTTGCCATACCCAGGATTTCCTACGGATATGCAACCTCAAGTAACGGCGCTACTTGCTATAGCAGACGGCACTAGCATCATGACAGAGGGTGTGTTTGAGAATCGTTTCTTGTACACAGATGAGCTGAATCGTATGGGTGCTAATATTAAAGTGGAGGGTAATTCTGCCATCATTACCGGTGTAAGCAGATTATCAGGCGCAGAAGTTACAGCAACAGATCTTAGAGCGGGCGCTGCATTAGTACTGGCAGGACTTGCAGCTGAAGGTGAAACCATCGTTAATCATGTGGATTATATCGATCGAGGTTATGTTCGCATGGAGGATAAATTAAAGGCATTAGGTGCTGATATATTTAGAGTTCGTAGTGAGGCACATCAAGCAAAGCTACATATCGTATAGAATTAGCAGACAGGCCGTACTTACTACCATGATCTATGGTTAGGTAGTACGGCTTTTTTTACGCAATATAGGAAGTCCTCATCAAACACAGGACTTCCCAATGCAAACAATTTCTCTGCGAGAAAACGCGTACTGGAAGTACGCTTTGTTTATAATTATAAAAATTTAATATTAATCTTAATTTGGATATGATATAGTAAATTCAAATTAGTTATTTAAAGGAGCGGGCATGAATTTACAACTCTTACACATAATTATGGAACAACCACAATTGAAAAAAGGTCTTTTTAAGGGGCATTATGGAATTGAAAAGGAAAATGTTAGAGTGACTGATGACGGACTTCTAGCATTATCCAAACATCCTGCTGTATTTGGGGATAAGCTTTATAACCCTTATTTTTATAATGATTTTTCTGAAAGTCAGGTGGAGTTAATCACACCTGTATTTGATAACTTGCCAGACGCTTATCATTTCCTTAGTACAATCAATGATTTGTTTATGAATAACATTGGGGATGAACTGTTATGGCCACAAAGTGCACCACCTATACTGCCCGAAGAAGCATTAATACCCATTGCTGATTTTGGTAAAAGTGAAATCGGTATCGAAAGAAGAAGGTATCGAGAAGTCCTTGCAAAGCGCTATGGTAAAAAGAAGCAAATGATTTCTGGTATTCACTACAACTATTCGTTTGATTCTGATTTCATAGATGACTTATATGCGAAGTCAAAAACAGAAAAAAGTTTTATTGATTTCAAGAACAGCTTATATCTAAAAATCAGTCGCAATTTTATAAAATATGCATGGTTGCCAACTTACCTTTTTGGGGCATCACCTGCAACGGATAGTACCTACATGAAATGTTGTGTCGAACACATGGCATTCACTAGTAAGGGCGATCCATATTTTGAATATGCAACGTCCATAAGAAATGGCGTATGTGGTTATCGTAACAACAACAACTACATTATTTCTTATGATTCTGTGAATCAATATATTGAAGAGTTACAGGCTTTAATCGGTACGGGTAAAATTCAGAACGAAAAAGAATATTACAGTCCTATCAGATTAAAAACCCATAGCTCTGATAATTTTATGCGGACATTAAAAGAAGAAGGCATCACCTATATCGAGATTAGATTACTTGATATTGATCCTTTTGATTACAACGGCATATCACTGGATACCATGCGATTCATGCATCTATTCCTTCTGTTTTTGCTATTTAAAGAAGAAGATTGTTTTGGTGAAGAACTTCACCAAATTTCTCTGGATAATTATGAAATGGTTGCAGGCAAAGGCCGTACGCCTAATCTTGAAATCAAGAAGCATATGAACGAGTCTATTAAATTATCCACCTGGGGTAGCGAACTGCTGATAGAACTAAAAGAAATGATGGAAGCGTTCGGTTTCCTAGACGCAGAAGACCATATCTTTTTGAATCAATATATAAACGAATTTTTGGATCCTAGTATCTCCAAATCTGCAAAAATACTAAAGGGTGTTAAGGCGGATGGCTACACGGATTGGCATCTGAACCTTAGCAGGCAACACTTGGCCTATTCAAAGGTAAAGCCTTATATTTTGAAGGGCTGTGAGACTTTGGAATTATCAACACAGATACTCATTAAGGATGCCATTAAACGGGGCATCAAAGTTGAGATACTTGATGAAGTTGAGAATTTCATTATGCTTAGAAAAGATAATCATGTTGAGTATATCAAGCAAGCTACAAAAACTTCCTTAGATACATATAATAGCTTTTTAATCATGGAGAATAAAGTTGTTACAAAGGAAATTCTTGATAGAGCAGGGATATCTGTACCAAAAGGTGGCGTTTATTCTAGCATGGACGAGGCAATGGATGCCTATGATTCGTATGCTAAGAAAGCCTTTGTCATTAAGCCCAAATCTACTAACTTCGGCATTGGCATCACAATATTTAAAAACGGTGCTA
>JAQICP010000303.1 GCA_027858555.1 Vallitaleaceae bacterium | reverse complement strand
AAAGCAACTGATGATAATACCCGCACCCTGGGTAATTTTGTTAGTTTGGATTTAGAGGCAGTAAAAGCTATACTCACAATAGCGATATAACTATATGAATAATGATCGTCCTATTACTTCATATAACTTAATATAGGTCACATAACTTCATGAGAAGTCATATAAGATTATCTGAGCATACGAAACAACTTAAGCACACCATAAAACACACCATAAAACACACCGTTATAATCAGTCAGTACGATTGATTTTGCGGTGTGTTTTATGGTGTGCCTTATAGTATATTGCTCATGCCCCCCCGATAGGAAGGGTATCAACCATATAAGCCATACAAGCAGCCTGAAATTTTTCTGACCAGACGCCAATTGTGTAAAAGATTAGAGCGCAGGTAATAAATATGGTTGCAAAAATCAGCATGTAAACCTCCGTGGTTGTTAAATGGGTATAATTGTAAAGACTTACATGAAAATGAAATAGAGATATACAAGAGGGGCATAGTGTGCTATAATTATTGATTGTGTAAAGAAACACGTTTATATAGAGTTACTATTAATACAGTTTAGAAAGAAGAGCATATGAAAATAGAAGCATTAGATATTTCAACACCAATCAAAAGAGCCATTTACGATATGGGCTTTGATGAATACACAGACATTCAAACACAGGCGGTTCCATTACTTTTAGAGGGTAAAGATGTTATTGGACAGTCACAAACCGGAACAGGTAAGACTGCAGCTTTTGCTATTCCAATACTTCAAAAGATAGATTTGGATATAAGAAAGCCACAAGCACTTGTACTATGTCCAACAAGGGAATTAGCAGTTCAAGTTGCAGAAGAGTTTAGAAGAATCGCCAAGTACATGACAGCCATTAAAATAGTTGCGGTTTATGGCGGTGAACCAATTAACAGACAGATTATTCAATTAAATAAAGGTGCGCAGATTATTATCGGTACACCAGGTAGAACCATTGACCATATTACAAAAAGACGTACAATTAAGACCAATTATATTTCAACATTTGTTTTAGATGAAGCAGATGAAATGTTAAAGATGGGCTTTAGAGAAGACATTGAACAGATACTTGAAGCAGTACCTGATGATCGTCAGACTGTACTCTTTTCTGCGACAATGCCACAGCCGATATTAGATATCACTAAAAAATATCAACTGGATCCACAACTTGTAAAAGTGACAACACAAATCATGACAGCTGATACAATTACCCAACAATATTGTTCAGTTAAATCTAGTGATAGAATGGAAGCACTATCTAGAATATTGAAAGTGTTTAGACCAAATCGATGTATCGTGTTTTGTAATATGAAAAGCACAGTTGATAAAGTTAATGATGAACTGCAGTCTCGTTCATTCACATCAGAAAAGATTCATGGTGATTTGAATCAAGAACTGAGAATGAATGTACTTAGCCGTTTTAATAATTCTGTCATCAGCATATTGGTAGCAACAGACGTGGCAGCAAGAGGTCTTGATATCTCTGACGTTGACTTGATCGTTAACTATGATATGCCTGAAAAAGAAGATTATTATGTCCATAGAATTGGTCGTAGTGGTCGTGCTGGTAAAGAGGGTCGTGCTATTACACTCGTAACAGGTAGAGATCATTGGCAATTGAAAAACATTGTAAGATATACACATAAACATATTGATGAGATTAAGATTCCAACACTTGAACAAGTGAATCAAACTAAGATGAGTAATTTCATCGAGCAAATAGTTGAGATTATTGAGCATGAGGAATTATCACCATTTCTTGAAATTTTGAATCAGTTTGATACAGTTTATCCTATTGATAGCATATGTGCGGCTTTAATTAAGCGAGACCTTGATTTAGAAGAAGACAGTAAGCAAAATGATATTAATGATTATGCTGGTGCTAAACGCGGAAGCGGTAGTAGCAGTGGTTCAAGAAATGATAGATCATCTGGCAGCAAAGCTAGAGGCCGTGGTGAAAGAGGTCCTAAACGTGCTACTGATAAAGATATGGTGCGTATATTTATGACTGTTGGCCATAAAGACAATATCAAAGCAAAACACATCATGGGTGCTATAACAGGTGAATGTGGCGTAAGAGGCGATCAGATAGGTTCTATTGATATTCTTGAAAAGTTTTCTTTCGCAGATGTACATCAAGACGTGGCTAAAAAAGTCGTTAAAAAACTTCATGGTCAAAAAGTGAGGGACAAAAAAGTCGCTGTAGAGATTGCAAAGCATTCAAAGTAATCCTTTAGTTCGAAAGATACATACATAAGTATAAATG
>JAQICP010000283.1 GCA_027858555.1 Vallitaleaceae bacterium | reverse complement strand
CAATACATACAAGATTGGCAAGGGGTTATGTTCATTTCATTGAGATAATAAATTTTTGTTTCTATATTAGTTTCCTCTGCTCCTTTAATTACTTCTTTTAGTAGTGTGTCTATATTGCCATTTTTTCTTGGACTTCCAACAAAGGCTATTAATTTACTCATATTTCGCTCCATTATCTTTCTTAACTATTTTTTCATTGTTCAAATTAATCACTCTTCAATATAGTTAACTCACTAATTATATGTTGAAGTGTCAACACTTTTAATATTTTTAAAAGCGTTAAATTAATTTGATAATTTGTCAGGGTGATTATTAGAATAGTATGGTTCTGTAGACTAGGTGGTAAAGTCCGTATGATGATGTAATGTAAATACCAATTTGTTTACGCTACATAAACCTTTATGCTTAAGAGGCTTCACTTGGTCTTCAATTAAGTATTTTAATGCCCTATGAAGGAATCTTTAAGAATGTGCTTTTTGTTAATTCCAAGTCCCCTCAAAAAGGCTACTAGCTCTTTTGTCATTTTAGGTGAACCAACGACAAAATAACGACCATCATCCTCATGATGATTGACAAACGCTTTAATCTCTGACTGGAATTTAGCAAAATCTGTTAGCAACTCCTTTGTTGTTTGTGTCTTCTCACACAAGGTATTTAGTTCATCTTCGTAGAGAAATGTTCCTGTTCTATTATAATAGAGAAGTTCTATTGGTGCTTGAAGAGCAACTGTTCCACCATCTCCATTTTTTAATTCGAGGGACTTAAGCAGCGCACGGTAAGGCGTTATACCAAGTCCCATGGCCAACATTAACGTCGGCTTATTCTCTTTGATGTAAAAACCTCCAATGGGGCCTCGCATCCTAATTGTCATCCCTTGTGTCAACCCGTCAAGAGCTTCTTTATAATCGCTTGGGTCGTAATCAATATTGGTCGTAATCTTTACAAGTCCTTCTTGATGAATAGAAGCTACACTAAAGGGTCTTGTCGCTTTCTTGATTTTTTTGTGAGTTATTGTAAAAATGCCATGTTGACCAGGTTCCCACTCTGGCATTGGATCAGACTTAAAACTAAATGTTTTAATGCCTTCAACTTCTGTTCTTTTATCAACAAATTCAATATGTTGCTTTTTAAAAATCGGAAATAAATCTTTCTTTAAATTCATCGTTTAGCCTCCATCTTACTGCATCTAAATAATTATAAGTTATCATTGCAAGCTTACTTCTAGTAATTTAAGCCATAAAAGCTTCTTTATTGGCCTCTGCAAAAGTTCTAAAATCTCTGTGCTTTTTACCTGTTAATATTTCAAAATCCTTTGTTGCAGTCTTATTCTTTTTATCCAAACGTGTCATCAAATAGAGTGCCATTGTTACATTCACATACCCAGCTTCAAGACCCCTTACTTTTCTATATTGATGGCGATACTTTAAGAACCCTGGTTTAGCATATGTAATTTTTCTTCCAGTAATGTCCGATAAAATATCTGCTATTTCATAATAGTCCATAGCTTTAGGTCCCGAAATTGTGTATGCTGTATTTTGATGGACTTTATGGTTAGCAAGGACAGTTGCTACTGCAAGCCCAATATCAGCTGCATCTACAAGCATGGTTGTACTTCTTCCAGCCGGTACATATATTTTGTCCATTTCACGAATTTCTACTGAATGTACCCCCGATACATTTTGCATGAAAAATCCAGGTCTTATATGGGAAAAAGGCAAACCAACAGCTTCAATTTTCTTCTCTATTTTGTAATGTGGTGGGATTGTATTGTTCTCAATGCCCATTAAGGATAAAAACGATACTAACTGAATGTCTTTTTCCTTCATCTTCTCAATAAATGGGTACATATCTTCAGGATTTCCAATGTGGGGTGGTCTCATAATAAAGACACGATCAACACCTTCAAGTGCTTTATCATAGGTTTTAGGATCCATAAAGTCAAAGTATACCGCTGATGCTGTTTCGCCGTAACGTTCGTCTAACTTATCTAGGTTGATATCTGCTACCACTATTTCTTGATTCATTTCTATGAGATCGGATGCAACGTAACCACCTACGTTGCCAAGAGCTCCTGTTACCATTATTTTCATAAGTTATTCTCCTTTAGCTTTCTATGTATTTTTTTATAGATTCTTTTTCGCAAGCTAATCCGTGTGCATTATAAAAAATCTCTCCACCAGCTTCAATGAGCTGGGTTAAGCTCTTCTTTATTAAAGATATATCTTTTGCCACAAAGGGGTTAGCTGCTAGGATTTCTTTCCCTTGTTTCTTCCCTGTAATCATATCTCCAACAATTGCTTCCCCATTATCAAGCAGTACCGATATGGAGCCTTCTGTATGTCCAGGTGACATAATAACCTTACCAGCAACGCTAAAGTTCTTTAAATCAAAGGTTTTCGAAACAACATGATCCACTTCATATTTAATAGATGTTGGTTTCTTCATAAACTTGAACATTATTTTTGCCATTTTAGTATTTGGTACAACTGGACTTGTTACACCTTTCTTTAGAAGATCACCTTCATAGAAACTTGATAGTACTTCTGCCTGACAAAACTTTGCCATTTCTTCTAATCCACCTACATGATCTGTATGATTATGAGTTATGACAATCAGGTCAATGCTTTTGGGATCTATATTGTTTTGCTCAAATACCTTCAAAAACTTCTTTTTGCTACCTCTCAAACCAGTATCAACTAGGATAAAACGATTCTTGTTACCTCGAATCAAAAAAGCTTTAACAAATCCAAAAGAAACTGTTATGACTAAATTTTTCAATATCCATCCTCCATCTTCTTTGAAACTTTCTGAATACTTAATTCTAAGGCCATGACTTCGTCCTCGCTTAGCACTGAGAAGATTTCTTCAGTTAATGCATCTGCTATATTTCTTAGCTCATCGATAATATTTTTACCAGATTCTGTTAATCCAAGAAAAGC
>JAQICP010000257.1 GCA_027858555.1 Vallitaleaceae bacterium | reverse complement strand
TTGGCGTTTATTGGTCCTAATGGTGCGGGTAAGTCCACGACTATTAAGATGTTAACAGGTATTCTTTATCCGACAGTAGGTCATATAGATGTCCTTGGGTTTACGCCCACTAGAGAGCGTAAAAAATTAGCCTATAAGATTGGCACGGTATTTGGCCAGAAATCTCAATTGTGGTTTCATTTGCCACCAATGGATAGCTTTAAACTTCTAGGATACATATACGATATGGATTCTAAAAAAATAGACCAAAGAATTAAGTATCTTTCTGAAATATTTGAAATTGAATCGTTGATGGATATGCCAGTAAGAAAGATGTCCCTTGGCCAAAGAATTCGTTGTGAGATAGTGGCCTCAATATTACATGAACCAGAAATCATATTTTTGGATGAGCCAACCATTGGACTGGATGTGGTGGTTAAGCAGAAGATCAGAACCTTGATTACACAGATTAATAGAGAAGAAAACACCACGATCTTTTTAACCTCACATGATGCTGGCGATATTGAACAACTATGCGAACGGGCAATCATCATCAACCACGGGGAGATTGTATTTAACAATAAGGTGGCTGATCTGAAAACTAATTATTTGAATAATAAAATCGTCAATATCAAACACGACGGAAATTTAACCATCGAAGAAGGAGACATTAAGATTATTGAAAACGACCAATTCATGATGAAACTAGAGATTGATACGACTGTGGTTCCAATAGATCAGACAATTGGTAAGCTCTTACAAACAAGGTCTATTAATGATATCACCATAGAAGACGCACCTCTAGAAGAAATCATTGCTGACATCTATCAAGACTTAAACGAAGACAGAGGAAGGTGACCTTGTGAAAAGTATGATGAAATACATATTCGTAGCTAAGGTTAGTATGCAAGAGGCACTCGCTTACAGCATGAATTTTTTAGGTAGAGGTGTATTTTATATTATCATCATATCCATTATGGTGTTTTTATGGAAAGCCATCTATGCACAGGGCGTCGATACAGGTGATTATGATGTGAATAGAATGATCTGGTATCTGATTATTGGGGAACTGATAGCCTTATCTGGTGCTAGATTTTACGAAGAAGTATCTAATGATGTTAAAACGGGTAATATTGCCTATCTAATGAATAAACCTTATCATTATGTGAATTATCAATTCGCTCATTATATCGGTAAGACCGTGATTCAGCTATTAGTCAATTGTATCATTGCCATCCCACTGGGACTCATATATGTGGGTAGTTTGGATGGTTTTAGTTTCAAATACTTACCATTTATCATTGTTACCATTCTTATGGGACTTTGTCTGGATTTCATGGTGAATATGGCACTGGCCCTTTCAGCTTTTTGGGTGGAAGAGAACGAACCTTTCAGGTGGATTTATCAAAAGCTGGTATTTACTTTAGGTGGCATGCTGATTCCACTAGAATTATTCCCAGAAAAGTTATATCAGATCAGTCGGTTTTTACCATTTGCATTTGTTACCTATGTACCGGCCAAACTGACAACGGATTTTAACATGACTGAATTTCTACAGTTAGCAGGCATTCAGTTTGGGTATATTATCTTAATGATGCTTATAACCATGTTCATTTATCAGAGGGGAGTGAAAAAATTAAATGTCAACGGCGGATAAAAAATATAAGAAAACAGGAACTAATGCAGAAACTAATGCAGAAACTAATGCAGAAACTAATACAGAAACCAATGCAGAAATCATTGCAGGAGCCGACACAGAGACTGAAGAAATAATGAGAACAGTAACTAAGGAAGTTAAAAAAGCCAGCAGGTCAGCTTTAATGCAGTCTTTAGGACTCATCCGAGCTTATTTCAAACTCAATCTGGCAGCATCCATGGAGTACCGTACTAGTTTCATATTACAGGTATTTGGCATGGCACTTAATAATGCTTCCTTTGCATTTTTTTGGTGGATTCTTTTTGACCGAGTAGGTACCATTGGTAATTATGGGTTTAGAGAAGTCATGATGCTATGGGCCATTGTGTCCTCAAGTTTTGGCAGTGGGGTGGTATTATTTGGTAATGCAATGCGACTGAACGATATGATTGTTAAGGGTGAGCTGGATAGCTATCTACTCCAGCCAAAGAATACGCTGGTTAACATACTTGCCTCTAAAACACGCGTATCTGGATGGGGAGATCTGGTATATGGTTTTGTATTATTCTTTATACTTTTTGGGTTTGACCCGATTCGGTTGGTGTTATTTATTGTCTATACAATAACGGGCGCGTTACTATTTGTTTCCCTGTTTTCGCTTTCGGGCAGTCTGGCTTTTTTCTTAGGCAATGCTAATGCACTGGGTAATACCATGGTAGAGTTTGCCATATCCGTATCCATATATCCTGAGAGCATTTTTACAGGACCAGTTAAAACGTTGGTATTTACGGCACTACCGATCGCCTATATATCCTTTGTGCCTGTACGAGCACTAAGAACATTAACCCTGGTTAACGGGGTCATGCCAATTCTAGTGTCACTCGGCATGACTGTACTGACCTTTTTCGTATTTCACACTGGATTAAAGCGATACGAATCGGGGAACTTAATGATTAATAAGTTATAATACAGAGCAATAATACACAGCGAAATATGCAGCAAAACATACAGCAAAACATACAGCAAAGCATACAGCGAAACATACAGCGAAACATACAGCGATAACATCCAGCAAAACATACAGTGAAACATACAGCAAAACATACAGTGAAAACAGATAGTAATCATATACAGCGATAATACACAACAATTAAACAAAGTAATACATGTATTCAAACAAGATATGCCTGAGACCAGCTTAAGACCAGCTTTAAATCGGTGTAAAACCGGTGTAAAACCGGTGTAAAACAGGTGTAAAACCGGGTATGTCTTGTTTATCTATGGACAAAAAGTTATAATATATATAAGAAACCAAAAGCAGCGAAGGAGCACAACATGAGACTATCTTATCAATACTACACATCTCTACTAAATGTGTTTGAGTATGGGGCATTTCTTTTTGGCATTAACAATTCATATGATAATCCTATTGATCTATATTATATTAATAAACAATTGGCAGAGATGTTTGGTATCAAAGAATCAATTGTGCGAAACGAGCCTAATCATTTTATCAAGCAATTAGATGCTAAAGCTAGATTAGATTACGATGCATTTATTGCGCATCTTGTGACAGCAATTGACGATGAGCCCTTTGAGTATGAATCTGTATATATGAAGCGACTTTTTATATGCTATACTTTCAAGTTTGATGAAGTAAATCACATGTGTTTAGTACTTGATGTGGAAGAATTTGTTAAAGACTATGACTTGAATTTCACCAGTAAAGAAGAGGTTGGCAAGTACCGCCTGAAACAGATAGAACATATTTTCAGTGTCCAATCAGAGATGATCAGACGTAGTCAAAGTCAGATGTTGAGTTTGATTTATAGACTTAATAAAGCACAGGCCATTGCCCATGTTGGTAATTGGGAATATAACTTGGTAGAAGAATCATTATGGGCATCTGAAGAAGCTTATACTATTTTTGGCCTTGATCACAATGAAACTCATATGGATATGGATCACATATTAAAATTGATTCATCCCGATGATGTGGATCGCTTCAAGTTACATCTTGAGCAGATGAGACTTGGCATTCCTAATCTGTCGGATCATTTTAGTTTTTTTTACCCTAAGACTAAGGAACTTAAGTTTTTCTACTCTTTTTGTGAACCTAGGTTTAATCATGAACATGAATTGATTTCAATCACAGGGGTTATACAAGACACAACTGACCGGGCGGTCTATGAGAACATGTTGATTGAAAAAAATGAAAATATAACGACTCTTTATGAAGAATTACTAGTCAAGAAAAAGGCACTGGAGAAGCAATTTAGTGAAATTCAACTTCATAAAAATAAATATGAATTAAGTGAAAACAGGTATCAGACCCTTGTAGATGGCTCACAAGATGTCATCTACAGTTGTGATTTGAACGGGGATATACTAGCAGCTAATTATAGATTTTGTCAATTGTTTAATGTCAATAAGGAAGAGGTTATTGGTAAAAATGCCACTGATTTCTACAATTATTCTACAGGATATGAGACCTGGAAACGGGCATTTAACCAAACAATTAAGGATAAGCGGGTAGCCACTATAGAGCAAAGCTATGAAGACAATGGGGTAATCAAGACCTTTGACATTACCTTTTCACCGATTATGAATCAAAATAAGTACGTTGTAGGCGTGACTATTACCAAACATAATATAACCAATATGCGTTCTAATGAAGAAAGAATCAAGCATCTATCCATGCATGATGTGCTGACCAATCTACCGAATAGGAATGCTTTGTTTGATAAACTAAGTGTGGAGATGATAGAAAAAGTTGAAGATGAAAAATTAGCCCTTATGTTTATTGATATGGATAATTTTAAAAAAGTGAACGATACCCTAGGTCATCAAACAGGTGATGAATTGCTTAAGGCTGTGGGCAGAAGATTAGCCTCATGTTTACGTGCCAAGGATTTTATCGCCAGACTCAGTGGTGACGAGTTTGCCATCCTTCTGACGGGTATAGACCAAAACGGTGATGTATCCATTATCATTGATAGGATTCAGAAAAAGATTAATCAATCCTTCAAGATAGCTGAGCATGAGATTGAGCTGTCGGTTAGTATGGGTATTGCTTTTTATCCCACTGATGCAACTTCTGCAGAAGAGTTACTAAAATGTGCAGATACAGCCATGCATAAAACAAAAGATATCGGTAGAAATAGTTACAGTTTCTATTCTGGTGAAATGCGACACGATATACTCAGTAGAATGAAATATGAAACACAATTGAAAGCTGCCCTAAAGAATAAGGAGTTTGAACTGTATTATCAACCACAATATTCTATAGATAATATACTAAGAGGTTTTGAGGCTTTGATTAGATGGAATAGTCCAACCCTGGGTATGGTACCACCATTAGAGTTTATTCCACTTGCGGAGGAAACCGGCTTAATACATAACATAGGCGATTGGGTTACAGAGACGGCCATTAAACAATGTAAAGCTTGGCAAGAACATTTTGATTTTCAAGGCGTTATGGCAATCAATATTTCGCCGATTCAATTACAGAAAGATACCTTTATTAAAGATGCTGTTAAACTAATACAGAACAATGATATCGGTAGCCATCATATCGAATTGGAAATCACTGAGACTCTTTTTATAGACAATTACGATATGGCCTTAAGTGTGCTAGATGGCCTTAAGGAAGAAGGTTTTAGAATTGCATTAGATGATTTTGGCACAGGATACTCGTCACTCAGTTATCTTAAAAGATTGCCAATTAATTTGTTGAAGATTGACAAGTCCTTTATAAATGAATTGGATTTTGATAACCCTGAAGGTAATATAACAGGGTCAATTATTTCCTTGGTACATAAATTGAGCATAGAAACGATTGCTGAAGGGGTTGAAACGGTAGAACAAATGAATTATTTGGTCCATGCAAAATGTGATAATTTACAGGGCTATCATTTGGGTCGACCTATGAAAGCTGAGGCAGCTGAAATGATCTTATTAGAACTTCAAGAAACTAAATAATAATCATTATTATCTAGTTGTGTATTGCTCAAAAATTTGATATGATATAAGTATATATAGGAGGTTTCACATATGATTACAATAACCGGTCATGATATATATAGTTACATTATCTCTGGTGCAAAGAAATTAATATTACATGAAAAGTATTTGAATAGAATCAATGTGTTTCCCGTTGCCGATGGCGATACAGGGAGCAATATGGCTTTTACCATGAAGAGCATTATTAGAAATTCAGTAAAATCCATATCAGTTGAAGATACACTCAAATCGATATCAAGATCCGCTATGGCAAGTTCCTATGGTAATTCAGGGACTATTGTGGCGGGTTATTTTAATGGGTTAACAATGAGCTTAGCCAATAGGGAACAGATATCAGAATATGAATTTGTTCAAGGGTTATCTGATTCAGTTGACTATGCCTATCAATCAATATCAATACCTAAAGAAGGCACTATTTTAACCGTTATGAGAGCTTGGGGCAATTATTTGACCCAAAACTATCCGCTAAAGCAGAATCTGAAAGATTTATTTGAAGAATCAATATGGCATGCTCATACTGTCATGAATGATTCGAAAAGTTTACTTAAGGAACTCAGAGAAGCGGATGTAGTAGATGCAGGCGCTAAAGGTTTCGTCTATTTCATTGAAGGTATATATGAGTTCTTAAAAAATGGTACAGTAGATGAAACTGCTATAACTGAAGTCTTACCTACAGTCATAATGCCAGAACATAAAGAGATTGGGTATCGTTACTGCACAGAGTTCATATTAGAACCTGATGAGAAGTACGCTAAGGTCCTCATTGAAAACTATCTGTTATCTCAAGGAGATTCTGTCATTATCAGTGATATGAGTGATTATATCAAAATACATATACATACGGATAACCCAGAATCGTCTGCCTTGTTTTTGCGTGAGTATGGACGGATTGTGGATACTAAAGTCGATGATATGAATATTCAGTATCAGATAGCTAATCACAGAAAGCATGCCATCGGTATTATTACAGACTCCATAGCAGACATACCCAAATCAGTGCTCTTGGATAATCAGATTACGGTAATACCGATTCAAATGATTATCGACGGTCGTACTTATATTGACAGGGTAACACTAACCAGTGATAATACTTATGAGTTAATTGCTGAGTCTAAAGTATACCCGACATCATCTCAACCAAGTGATCAATATATTGAAAAGACTATTGAGTACCTGACCCAGCATTATGACTATGTCCTCGGAATTTTCGTGTCCTCCAAGATGAGTGGCACATTTGATAAAGTAAAACGTATTGTAGAGCAGTCGCATTATGACCAAGTAAAAATCATTGATTCAAAGATGAATTCAGGTGCCCAGGGACTTCTGGTACAAGCTGCTTGCAAGGCTATTGAGGCGGGTCAGCCTTTTAGTCAAGTGTATGACACTGTCGTTGAGAAGATAGACAAGATTAAGCTATATGTGCAGATACCTGATCTATCCTATGCCACAAAAAGTGGTCGTGTGCCAAAAGTTGTTGGCAAAGTTGCCTCGCTATTTAAGTTGAAAGTGATTATATCCATTGACGAGGATGGCGAAGGTATTGTGACAAAAGAGCGGTCAATAGCTAAAAAGGTTAAGAAATATCTGACAAATGGCAAGATTAAACAATACGGAATCGTTCATAGCAGTAATCTAGATAAGGCACAAAAATTGGCAGATCATATGGCTGAAATTATCGGAGAGACCCCGGTTTTCATTGAAAATGTTTCAGCTGTTGTGGCAGCATTTATTGGGAAGGATGCTGTTGGTATAGTTTATGAGGAGGTATGACAATGAATCCATTTATATTAGTCGGCATTGTAACCGGTACCTATTTTTTACTCTTTTTTATAGTGGCACAGATATTAAAAAACAATTCTATTGTTGATATAGGATGGGGGCCAGGATATGCGCTCATTGCTTGGGCGGTATATATTAACCAACCAAGTACTGAGAGTCTTATTGTACCAATTCTTGTTACACTTTGGGCAGGCAGATTGTTTTTCTATATATCCATTAGGAATATTGGAAAAGGCGAGGACTATCGTTACGTGAACATGCGTAAAGAGTGGGGTGATAAGGTTTTAATTAATGCCCTGGTTCGAGTCTTTTTATTGCAAGGCGCCTTACAGTATGTTGTGGCCCTACCTTTAATCGGTAGGCAAGCAGATATGGCGAACCTAGGGATAGTCATCATCGGTATTGCACTATTTGGTACCGGGTTATTTTTTGAGGTTGTGGGTGACGGCCAACTTAAAGCGTTTATCAAGCAAAGAACTGATAAAGAACAAATCATGACCACAGGGTTATGGCGTTACACCAGACATCCCAATTATTTTGGGGACGCATGTGTATGGTGGGGGTTTTTCATTATGGCAATGGGCTTTAGTGCCCCTATATGGACAATTATCGGACCGATTGTTATGACGTTGTTATTGCGTTTTGTTTCAGGTGTGCCTTTTCTTGAAAGACGATATAAAGACAACTTGGCGTATGGTGCCTATAAAAAGGTGACTTCAGCGTTTATACCTATGCCACCTAAAAAAACAAGATAACAAGGCCGGAGGTATGTATGAAAGGATCAAGAACTGAGCAAAATCTATTGAAAGCATTTGCTGGTGAATCTCCGGCAAGGAATCGATATGAGTTCTATGCTAAGATTGCTATAAAAGAAGGTTATGA
>JAQICP010000170.1 GCA_027858555.1 Vallitaleaceae bacterium | reverse complement strand
AGAGATTACAGCCGCGCTAGACAAAATAATGAGAACAGTGACTGATAAAATAGATGGTATTAGCTGATGAATAATACATGTGAGATTACCAATAATATGCATGATAGTTATGTGATTATTAACATATATGAAGAGGATATGATTGATTATCAATATCGAATGTTGAGAAAATTTCAGATTCCACATATACTCAGATTATCTAGCATATCAGATCAGAACAAACACATGCTCTATTATGCCATTAACTCAAAGGACAGCTTGGCATATTGTTTGAAGGAGCATACATTTATATATGCATTAATTAATCAGTTAGTTAATTCATTGGTTACCGCTTTGGCTGAACTTCATGAGTATTTGTTAGAAGAAGAAAGGTTAGATTTACGACCAGAGTATATATTTTATGATCGCTTGGTAAAAGAGTTTTACTTCATGTACAAGCCTACCAATCAATCGGTTCTACCGATTCAAAAACAATGCTTTGAGTTATTTGATTATCTGATCCAACATGTGAGTCCATCAGATTACAAGGCAATCAGCTTAGCGCATCGATTAAGAATAGCCATTGAAAATGAACGTCTGAACATTGAAGACATCAAGTTAATATTGGCTGATGTTAGCCATGAAATAATTGAAGATCATGGCGTTAGGCAGCAAGGAAATGAGCAGCTAGGAAGTGGGCAGCAAGAAGTTAAACAGCAAGGAATCAAACATAAAGGAATTGAACTTCATGAGGTTATAAAAAAGCAAAAACCTATGGTTAGCCCAGGCTGGTTTAAGAAAAGAAAGAAGCATATGGGATGAGAGAAAAAAGTGAAAAAAATGAAAAGAGAGAAACCAAACTAAAGAGAGAAATAAAGCATAAGAGAGAAGCCAAACAAAAGACTTATATAATGAGTCATAGATATATACTTTTAATAATACTGCTCACTTTGGCATTACTATGGACGCATATCAATTGGTTAGGCATAATTATGGGAGACAGTAAATGGGTACTATATAGTCTTAATCATAGTATTGAACAAGCGCGTATTACCTTCACTATCGACGTCTACGAAAACACCCCAGAAAGCATCAATAAGTATAGTGATCTACCTTTAATAGATATCGAAGGGCATTATGCAAATCAAGTGTTAGAACTGGAATTTATGGAAGGCGATTGTCAGATTATGATGATCTCCTGGGATATCATAGAGGCCACCATGGCTATCGATTCACCAATGGGTTCAATGGCAGACATTGATGTGTCCAATTTTGACCTGACGAATACTGATTTGGCTAAGTTAGGCATCGATATGTTTGGTGGTATAGGCGGTGGTGTAGATAGTAATGTAGATAGTGAGATAGGCGCCGATATAGATAGGGCAGTGGATGGAACTACTAATAGGGATATGGATGGAGCAGCAGAGAGAACTACGGATGGAGCTGCAGAGGGAACTATGAATGGAACTATGGATGGTAATAGACTGCTTGAAGATATGACCCAATATAGCGAAAGCTTAGTTGAGCAAGTAGATGTGGTTCATATGAAGAGTCATATAGTACTTGAGGATAATATTATGAACCAATTTTTAATCAACAATCAGTATAAGGTGAGGATTGACTATCTAGGTAATATCCATGGAATCGAAGGCGTTATTACACTTGGTAATGCTAATTACTACCTGGATGTGTCCATAAACTATTAGGTTACTCAGAGAATTAGGCGAATTGAATGATATAATCTAGTGTTCTATGTTAAAATAAAACAGTAATGGAATTGAATGAAATTGAATGTAATCTAAACGATTGTAATCGAATGCAATCGAGGAATAGGATTAATTACTGCTATTATTAGTAGAACATAAGGAGATATAAAAAAATGAGTATAAAAAAATCAGTAGTTTTAGCAGAGAAACCCTCTGTTGGTAGAGATATAGCACGGGTACTAGGATGTACTAAAAAAAATAATGGTTATTATGAGAGCAATCAATATATTGTAACTTGGGCACTGGGGCACTTGGTTACTTTAGCATCACCAGAAAAATATAATCAAGCATATTCAAACTGGACCCTTGAAACATTACCCATGATACCTAAACCATTCAAGTTAGAGGTTATCGGTAATACTTCAAAACAATTTTCAGTTGTGCGTAAGTTAATGGAAAGAGGCGATGTTTCTGAAATCATCATTGCGACAGATGCTGGTAGAGAAGGCGAATTAGTAGCAAGATGGATTATTGATTATGCCAGATGTAAGAAGCCGATTAAAAGACTATGGATTTCTTCTGTAACAGATAAGGCTATCAAAGATGGTTTTAATAAATTAGTAGATGGTAAAAAATACGAACAACTATATAAAGCAGCTAAAGCTAGAGCTGAAGCGGATTGGATTGTAGGACTAAATGGTACACGGGCACTCACATGTAAGCACAATGCAAGTCTTTCCATGGGTCGTGTGCAAACACCTACGTTAGACCTTGTATCTGAGCGAGAACGAGTTGTACGTCATTTTGTACCACAGACATATATAGAAATTGAAGCGATGATTAATGGTATTACCTGTAGAGCCTATGATAATAAGTCGGGTAGCACCCGCTTTTTTGATAGAAAAAAAGCAGGCGAAATCTATAAGCAGTGCTTAAATCAATCAGGGCACATTACAAAAGTCAATTCCAATGAAAAGAAAAGTCATAAAGCTGGATTTTACGATTTAACCGAATTACAAAGAGATGCGAACACCATGTATGGCTTTTCAGCGAAAGAAACCTTGAATACCATGCAGACGCTTTATGAAAGACATAAAGTCTTGACGTATCCAAGAACAGATTCCAAATATATAACACAAGATGTGGTTGGTACATTACCAGATCGATTAAGGGCTTGTAAAAATGGTAGTAACAGTGAGCTAGTAGGTTCCTTACTAAGAGGTTCTATCAAATCCAAACCATCTTTTGCTAACGACGCCAAAGTCGGGGATCATCACGGCATAATTCCTACAGAAGTACAGCCTAGGTATGCTGATTTTTCACCTAATGAGAAGAAGATATACAATCTTGTTGTGCAACGTTTTATTGCCGCATTATTACCTGCATATCGCTATCAAGAATTAGCCATAGAGGCGAAGATAGGTGACATATCTTTTAAAGGAAAATCCAAAAAAGTGGTAGATATTGGCTGGAAAGCAGCATATCAGTCTAATAACGATAGTAATGGAAATATAACTAATAGGAATGGCACTCATCAAAAAGAAGACCAAGATGATCATAAGCATGTTGGTGAATTTGTCGGTAATCAAAAAATCACACCTACATATATCAAACAAAATGACGGTAAAACAGCCCCACCTAATTATTTAAGTGAAGCTGACTTATTATATCTGATGGAAGAGTCTGGACTTGGCACGGTTGCAACACGTGCGGATATTATTGAAAAGATTGTTGCTAATCACTATGTTGACAAGATTAGCAATCATCTTAGAACAACAAAAACAGGCAGACAATTATTAAAGATTGTACCGGAAGATATTAAGTCCAAGGAACTCACTTCTAAGTGGGAAGAGGATCTTGAGCTGATAGCCAAAGGTAAAAAAAGTGAAGTCACTTTCATCAATGAGATGATTGAATTTACCAAGAAAATCATTAAAGATATCAAGCTTGATGAAACAGAGTTTAAGCACGAGAATGTTTCAACTGAAAGTTGCCCTGATTGCGGCAAGAAATTATTAGTTGTTAACAATAAATATGGTAAGAAACTGAGCTGTCCTGATCGTTCATGTGGTTACAGGAAAAACCTATCAAAGACCACTAATGCAAGGTGTCCGGACTGTCATAAGAAAATGGAGCTTATTGGTGAAGGTGATAAGCAAACCTTTATATGCGGGTGTGGACACAAGGAAAAATTAGCAGCATTTCAAAAACGTCGGGAGGCCAGTAGTAATAGTCTGTCGAAAAGTGAAGTTCAAAAATATATGAAAAAGTCTGACAAAAAGGAAGAAACTTTTAATAATCCATTTGCTAATTTATTAAAAGATATTGATAAGAAGTAAAGTGAAAATACATAAGCATTCTGATTGTGCTAGGCCTAACAAGATTTTCAGATGAGAGGCTAATTAGACTTTCAGACGATAGGCTAACTTGATTTTCAGTATATTGCCAATTATACCCAGTTTTGTTAAAATGATATCGAATAGTCCCATAGTGAGGATTCTTATGAAGAGAAGATACAAGTATATCAAATTACTATTTTTAGGGTTATACATAGGCTTATTAATTGCAGGATGGTTTTATGAATCACCACATGCAGATCGCCAAACAATTATGTTGGTAATCGGATTGGCGCTTCTTATGACCATTCTTGTTATGCTTTTTGGACCTATGAAGCACGATATACTTAGGAGAGCCGTTGTTATAAGTAGCATTATCGGCATAGCACTTTTGGAATATTATGCTAAGTATGCCATTGATTATTTTTTTCATTCGTTATACATTGTACTAATAATATATGTTTTAGTTTTTTATGCTAAAAAAGAAGGCATACTGATAGCAGTTGTTACTACTATTGTTTCGTATATCAAATTTGTTCAGATGTTATGGATACAACCGAATATCGGTAATCTATCATTGTTCATATTTTACCTAGTGATACAGATTCTGGTTTTAATCGTGGCAATTATTGCAAGGAATTATTATGAAGAAAGCAGAAAGACCAATGCTATCTATCTCCAACTTCTAGATACGTACAAGCAGCTTGAATTATCCTCTAAAGAGATTGAACGTCTATCCATGGAAGAGGAACGGACCAAGATTGCAAGAGATCTTCATGATACATTAGGTCATGATATGACAGGTCTGATTATGCAGATTGAAATGGGTACTAGGCTCATTGATGCTAATCAACAAGAGGAGGGCCTAAAACTGCTAGAAGGTGCTAAGAAGTCTGCAAGAGACAGTATGGCTAAGGTCAGACAGATAGTACAAACCCTAAAAACTGGTGAGCAAGAGAAGTGGTCTCTAGCTTCACTCAATACACTCACACATACATTTTCAGAAAAAACAGGCGTTATAATTGAACTGAATATTGAAGGAGATCGTAACATAAGTCCCGATATCAGTATTGGTTTATACCGACTCATACAAGAAAGTCTGACTAATAGTGTCAGACATGGTAAGGCAAAACATGTTCGTATAACGATTACTTTTGATGAGAGTAGATTATATATTAGCATTCAAGATAATGGCACGGGATGTAAACAGATCAAACATGGTAATGGTTTAAAAGGTATGGAAGAGCGCATTCAACATCTTGGTGGTAGTATCGAGTTTATCTGTAAGAATGGATTTAGAATTAGGGCAAATATTCCATATTATAATTAATTTTTAATATTAGGATAATAAGCGGCTTTAATAAACTTGGCATGGGAGAGGGTGATAAAGTGATACGTATTGCTATAATTGACGATCAACCAATTATGATTCAAGGTCTTTCTATGATTCTATCAGGGCTTGATGATATGGAAGTGGTCGGGACTGGAATTAATGGGGAAGAAGCCATCGAGTTGATTTCAAAAACGCTAGTGGATGTTTTTCTTATGGATATTCGGATGCCTGTGATGGATGGTGTGGAGGCAACAAAACGTATTAAGGAAATAACACCAGATACTAAGATATTAATCTTGACCACATTCAACGACGATGCGTATATCTTTGATACCTTAAGAAGCGGTGCCTCTGGGTATCTACTCAAAGATGCGGCGCCAGAACAGATCGTTGATGCAATTCACACGGTATATAAAGGTGGTACCCTTATAAACCCGGATAGTGCAACAAAGATGGTTGAGCGTTTAAAAGATGACTTGTAAAAAGTAGCAGAGAAAGATAGTAGAACAAGTGAATTGACCAAGAGAGAAATGGATATCTGCCACTATTTAGCAGAGGGAAAAAATAATAAAGAGATAGCCGATATTCTATTTATCAGTGAAGGTACTGTTAAAAACAACATGACAAGAATCTTAGATAAATTAGAATTAAGAGATCGAACACAGCTTGCCCTATTTGCAGTTAAGAATGACCTGTAATAGGGCATTCGTGCTAAAAGTAACTAACTATTGGCGTCAATGATGCTGAAAGTGTAAAGACACTGGGCTATATGTTTGGTATTATGACTACAGAAAGAGCAAAGGATGTGTTTTATGAAGAAGATTAGTATGGTAGTAAGTATAATGATTGTTACTTTAATGTTTGCTGGTTGCAGTCAAGATAATCTCGCTGATTATCTAAAAGCTAGTGAACTGGCTGACGCTGAAACTTCAGGTAAGGATTATATGGATATATCAGCAGAGCTTGAATTTAACAAAGAGGGATTAAGTGATGAGACGCTTAGAGAGTTAAGTTATTTCAATGTTATCAAGTTCGTAATGGAAGATACATATGAAGAAACCGAAACAGGTTTAAATGTAGAAAGCAGAATATACTACAATTTAGGTGGTATGGGCCTAGATATGAGTTTATATATTCAAGATGACAAGATGTATATGAAGATGCCAGTACAGGACAAGTATATTGATATGTCGGATCAACTCTCACAAGAAGATGGTATAAGTGCATCTGAAGATATAGAGTTTAATAGTATCATGGAACCTATCTTAACTACTTGGAAAGAATTGCTGAATACTGATGACATATTAAAAGGTCAAAAGACTTATATAATGACTGAAGAAGGACAGCTCAAAGCAACGACTTATCTTATAACCATCGATGAAGAACAATTGGCTGTTTTATCAGAAAAAGTGATTGAACAGATTTCAAAAGAAGAAGTACTTGAATATTTTATTAATCAGGATAGTACGGGTGAATTAACTGAAGCAGACACTAAGGAGATAATTGAACATATAAGGCAATTACTACTTAAAGCATCTATTGTTAATTTCGAGGGTACTGCCTTTGTGGACTTCGATGGAAGAATGATAAAACAAACCTTCTATTTTGAATTAGACTTTGGGGAAGGTGAACCAGGCGATGTGACTTCGATCAAAGGATCATTCATTATGGAAAAGAGTGATTTAGGAGAAAAACAAACCTTCAATTTTCCAACCATCAGCGATGACCAGTGGGTCTACTCAGAAGATGGTAGTGTTAATTATACAGATATGTTTCCAGACGGATTATTTGAATAAAGCATAGGTTAAACTATCACAACTTTAGTTATATAATAGGAGGATTAATATGAACTTACTTACAGTTACGAACTTAGAAAAAAGTTACAAAAAAATCAAGGCGGTTAAAGGCATTACTTTTCACGTAAAGCAGGGAGAAGTACTGGGCTTACTTGGACCAAATGGTGCTGGAAAATCCACTACAATTTCCATGATTGCTACTTTGCTCAAACCAGATGCAGGGGAAGTTATCTACAACGGTACAGACATAGTGAAAAATCCTAAGGCTATACAAGAAAACTTAGGCTACGTACCACAAGAAATCGCATTATATCCTATGCTTTCAGGTAAAGAGAATCTAATGTTTTGGGGCAGGGCATATGGTTTAAAAGGTAATACTCTTAAAAAAAGAATTGAAGAGGTCTCTGAAATCATTGGCATCGCTGACAGATTAAAAGACAAAGTTAAGACATATTCAGGCGGGATGAAACGACGACTGAACATTGGCGTGGCACTTCTGCACAATCCTGAGTTGATTATCATGGATGAGCCAACAGTCGGCATTGATCCACAATCTAGAAATCATATCCTTGATACGGTCCTTAAGCTGAACAAACAAGGCATGACAGTGATTTATACAAGTCACTATATGGAAGAAGTTGAATTTTTATGCTCTAGAATCTGTATTATGGATCAAGGAGAAATCATTGCAGAGGGTTCTAAGGAAGAATTAATCAAACAAATAGACGGCGCTCGGGACCTGAAACTAAGATTAGAAAATTACGATGATACTTTACTTGCTAAAATAGAAGCCCATCCTTCAGTTGTATCAATTGAAAAATCAGATGGTGATATCATTGCGAAAATCAAACAAGACACACAGATCATCAAGGATATCGTCGATATGATTAACGAACATGGTGCTAGCATCATGTCTATGGATGTTGAAGAACCAAACTTGGAAGCGGTATTTTTACAATTAACTGGCCGTATGCTCAGAGATTAGGAGGGGTTAGATGTTAAACCTGATTATTAAAGACTTTAAAAATATTTTCTATGATATAAAATCTCTAGCGTTTATCCTAATTATGCCGATTGCATTGATGTCCATCTTAGGAATGGCATTGCAAGGCGTGTTTTCAGATACGATGTCCAGTGATGTATTTAGTGTACAGATTGGTGTTGTGAAAGATTATGATTACGCGGATGAAGTTGCAAAAGTTGAGGATACGGTGGTTAATACCTGGAATGCGGGGGAATACTTCTCAGATGAGATTATTAATGATTTCAATCCGGAAACTTCATTCTTTAATGATTTTTTAGAGGATTCTGTAGGTGAAATGGTAAGTTATACTGTTATGACAAACGAAGAGGCAGATGCAGCTCTAAAAGCTGATGAGATCCAAGCATATGTGGTGCTACCTAAAAACTTTGTATTTAATTCATATGTTAATTTCATGGCAGTTGAAGATGTCCGATACCTTTCCGAAATAAAAATTGTGAGTAGTAGTAATCCATCTAATGACTTTGCTTCAGGTATGGTGAATGAGATGATTACACCTTATTTTGCCACAATCAACAATTTTGTGAGCATTAATAGAGTGGTCAATCAAGCAACGTTGGATTACAGTATTCCAGCAGGTGCATTTGATGGTTTAAGAGAAGAAATGATGAGCAACACCGAGCAGCGATATGAAGTGCCTAAAGAAAACATACCAGGTTCAAAAACCATATCAAGTTTTCAATATTATGCTGTTGGTATAATGGCCATGTTCATATTATATTCTGCCAGTATTGGGGCAAGAGCCATGTATGATGAAACAAAAGAACATACTTTCCAACGATTGGAAGTAGCAGGTGCGAAATTCTCAAAGATGTCAGTCAGCAATTTTTTCAGAGTCATGTTGATTGTTATGGTACAAAGCGGCATTATGATAACTTATTCATCGGTGATGCTGAAAGTAGATTGGGGTAGTATACAAAACTTATTAATCGTCTTATTATTGTCTTCCTTTGCTGTGGCAGGTGTCGGTACATTTATTGCGACTTTAACTGTCAATTTTAACAATCCTAGAATAGGATCAGTTTTTGAATTCGCTGTGGTACAGATGATGGCATTACTTGGTGGTAGTTTCATACCTGTGGAAGTACTGCCTGAAGGTTTTCAAAAATTAAGTTTCTTATCACTTAATGCCAGCGTGCTTGGCGGCTATCTAAACGGCATGTATGATAGGCCACTGATAGAAATGTTGGAGTATACAAACTATATGATTATATTTGGACTAGCATTTATAGTGCTATCATTAGTTGCTATGAAGTTTAGGAGAAGGGAGTCATTATCATGATTAATATATTAATACTTAAAATCAAATTAACAAAGCAGATGCTCCCTGTTATTCTGATTATGACTGGCATGGCATTATTATTCATCTTCATCTTTGGAAAAGGATTTAGTCAGACTTATCAACCAATAGTTAGCTTAGTTGATGAAGATCATTCAGAAGCTAGTCAACAAATGAGTGAACGCTTGATGGATACCAATCAATACATATTTAATGTGGAGGGTCTAGACGTGGGGATAGATAAGCTTGAAAAAGGCGGCGTCTTAATGGTAATCTATATTCAAAGTGGTTTTGAAGAAAGTCTTGACACAGAAGATATTGGTATGAATATATACATTAAGAGTTCTGCAATTGAAGCGGTATCATTAGAGAACAAAGTTAACTTTATCGTAACAGAATTGGCAAACAATAGAATGTTTGCAGATAATTTTGCGGCAGGTTTTGAAGGCTCACCTATTACGATTAAGGCGACAGATATCTACGAAGACGTCGTAAGATTATCTGATGAATATCCAGCTAATACAGTTCTTACCCTAAAAGCTGATAATACTGAAGTGGCAGGCTACGATTCAACTAAGCATTATTTTGCAGGGTTCATGGTGTTTTTTTCACTCTTCACAATCATGTTCGGTATTGGAACCATAGTGGATGAGAAGCAAAATCGCGTATGGGCAAGACAGTTAGTTGGACCGATTTCACAATTCAAGATGATTATTGCGAATCTAATAGGCAACTTCATACTTGGGATAGCCCAACTGACTACTATTGTATTAGTTGCAAAATACGCCTTTGACATCGAATGGGGTGGCTCAATTATAGCTTTACTCATTGTACTCGCAGGCTTTTCATTGGCAGGTACGGCACTCGGATTATTCATAGCAGGTTTTATGAATACGGAGCAGCAATTAGGAGCCATCTTACCTACTCTTGTTGTTAGTACTTCAATGCTTGGAGGATGTATGTGGCCGCTTTCAATCATTAATAATAAAGTGCTATTATTTTTAGCTGATTTAACGCCCCAAAGGTGGGCCATGCAAGGTGTTGAAAAAGTCATCATTGGTAATGGACAGATAGCAGATGTGCTCCAAGCAACAGGTTACCTGGTAATCATTACAGTTGTTTTCCTTGCATTATCAATAATACCGTATACAAAGATGCGCTTGAATGACTAAAGTCACTGGAAGATATTACCCGCGATACTTAACTTCAGGACTTGAAAGTAGTACAATAGTCATAAGTCGTTTGGAGAGATGACGTAGGTCTATTGTAAGTGTAAAGCGGGAGTCAGTGCATTCAATGAGTAGCCCAGGGCTATCTCAATAATTGAAACACACTGAAAAAGAGGTAAATAGAAGCTAGTAATAGCTTCTATTTTTTTGCCCAGAAAAGATCCCAACAAAAGAGTGTTCCTGCGTAGTATAATTACACTAAGGAAATTGGTACCCTAGGCATATTATATTTCACATAAAGACAACTATTGTATATAAGATTCAGTTCTCCCAATTGAATTATGATATGATTTGTGGTTTAATTATTATAGTATATTAGGAGGTAGCTTATGGGAAGCTCCATGTATTCAATTCAAGTGTTTATTGAAATTATTTTACTATTAGCTGCGCTATTTTCGATTCTTAATTATATTGTATATATTATATTTAGAACAAGACAATCCACTTTAATGGTTATATATACTGTTGGGCAGATCTTAATTATGGCGATTATTTGCATCTTAATATATGTTAGGATATCATCCACTGAGTTATCTTCTGTTTTTAACTTTATGATGGCGGTTTTACTAAGTTATATGGCCTATTTCTTTATACTGTTTGCGTATCAATATTTCACACAAATTACTTTCAAAATTAAAAGAATTATGCTTCTTAGTCTGATTCCACTAGGAC
>JAQICP010000391.1 GCA_027858555.1 Vallitaleaceae bacterium | reverse complement strand
GGTTATATTAAAGAAAGTGTTGATGATAATCAATATCATTTAGAATTTGAGAAGCATATACTAAGAATAGATTAATTATGATTGGTTCTATTATAAGCATTTTAAGGAAGGTGTAGATTATGATGAAAAACAAAAGTAAACTATTGATGACTTTTTTAACTGTATTAATGGTAAGTATAATGACAGTAGCATGTAGTAATGTGACTGATGAGGCTATTACAACAAACGAAATGTCGATGGCAGATGAAGCCATAGCAGAAACAATGCCAAAGGAAGTAATGTCTACAGATTATATGAATATCGTAGCTGAAGACTACCCAAAACCAAGTGATGAAGTAATCAAAGAGATGCTCACAGAGTTACAATATAATGTGACACAAAATAATGGCACTGAGTGGTCATTTAGTAATGAGTATAATGACAATAAAGAAGTTGGTATCTATGTGGATATCGTTACAGGTGAGCCTTTATTCGCTTCACGTGATAAATACGATTCAGGAACTGGTTGGCCAAGTTTTACTAAACCCATCAATGAAGATGTGGTCATTTCAAAAGATGATGTGAGTTTAATTGGTGTTAGAACGGAAGTCAGGTCAAGAGTTGGTGATTCTCACTTGGGACATGTGTTTGGTGATGGACCAGAAGATCAAGGTGGTTTGCGATATTGCATAAATGGTGCGGCTCTACGATTTATCTCTTTGGATGATATGGAAGCTAGCGGCTATGGTTACTTATTAGATTTATTTTGATGATTAATAAAGCCAGTAATATGAAATTATGATATAATGATATTAAATTAAATCATATAGTGATCGAGGGGAAGTATATCGGATGAAGGATAAAGAATTGAGGAAAATATACCGTTTTGATGCTAATGAAAACGCCTATTTTTTGGATATTCAATTAGAGGATTACAGGGATGCTTATAGTGAATGGGATTATTCACCTTTTGTCAATCGAGATTTGGATGAAGATCTGATAGAGTATATATTAGGTTGTTCTTATGAGATTCCTCACAATAGAAATATGGTGATTATTTTTCACTTAATCAATCAGCAATATAATGCAAAGCGTGAAAAGAGAAGTATTCAAGGCATGTATAATTACTTTGATTACAGGATTAGAAAGATAAAGAGTAAAAGAATACGTACCTTTAGAGATACAATAGCCTTTTTGGTTATTGGCTCAATCTTGTTGCTTCTAGGCGCATTGGCTGACCAATATATACAGGGCTCAATAATTGCTCAGTTATTATCCGAAGGTCTATTCATTGGTGGTTGGGTTATGATCTGGGAGATGTTCTCAAGCTGGTTTTTCAATATTAATCAGCTGACCCGTAAGATCAAACATTTTACCAGGTTACAAAAAGTGAACATCGTGTATGAGTATAAAGATTAGTCATATAGGGCAATCCTAAGCGGGTTGCTTTTTTTGCAGTAGGAAAGTTCCATGCCAAAACAACTTATCCTATTACTTGGAAGCAATATTGAAGGATAAGGCGTGTACTGGAAGTAGGCTTTGCTTCTAGCAGGATTGACATATTTTGATAGAAAATACATAATGGTATTAAACACATGCTTTGCATACATAATTAATAGACTTAGTATAGAAGGGTGAGGTAGGATATGATTAAAAATCAATGGTACGCCATACTTGAAAGCAAGGAAGTTAAAAAGAAACCAGTAGGTGTAACCCGTCTGAATGAAAAGTTAGTACTATGGCGAGGCGCAGATGGTAAGCTTAATTGTATCTATGACCTGTGCTGTCACAGGGGTGCTAGTTTAGCCATAGGTTGTATCAAAGATAACCAAATCGAATGTCCATTTCACGGGTTCTTATATGACGGCAGTGGCCAAGTAACACTGATTCCAGCTAATGGTAAAGCCGATAAAGTGCCAAGTAGATACAAGGTACATAGCTATATTGTTAAAGAGAAAGCAGGGCTTATATGGCTTTGGTATAGTGATTCAAATGATGGTGACATACCGGAGATTCCTTTTTTTGAAGAACTCCTGGAAGGATTCATATACAAAACCTTTGCAGAAGTATGGCCTGTTCATTACACAAGAGCGGCGGAGAATCAAATGGATGTGGTACATCTGCCCTTTGTACATACGAGCACTATTGGAAAAGGCAATAAAACAATCATCAATGGACCAGTTGTAAAATGGCAGGATAACCGGATGACTTTTTATGTGGACAATGTCTTTGATGATGGTCAGACGAAAGCATTAAAAGCAGATCAAATTGAGAATTATGAATCCCTGTTCAAGTTGGATTTTCAGATGCCTAATACGTGGCAAAATTATATAGACGAGAAAGTACGGGTTTTTGCGGTCTTTGCTCCAATCGATGAAGAAAACACCAAGATTTATCTAAGGTTTTATCAGAAGTTTTTACCCGTACCAATTATTGGCGGTATGATTACTAGCATTAGCAATATTTTTAATCGAGTCATATTGCACCAAGATAGGCGGGTTGTTTTGACACAAGTACCAAAGAAAACAGAACTTGCCATGGGCGAGAATCTGATACCAGGTGATCTGCCGATCATTGAGTTTAGAAAACGCCGTAAATTATTGAAAGAAACGGCTAATTAATAAAAATCTGCACATATATAGCATCATATATTAGTACTAATATTAGACTAGAAATTATAGAACGGGAGCCTACTTATGAGGTATTTGGAGTTAGCATTATACATATTAATGATATTTGTGGTTATATATAGTTGGGTTATGTCGTCAAGTAAGAAAAAGAGTAAGTGGGCGAAGATATGGTTTGTAGTAGCCGCAGCTTTACTCATTGCACATGGCTGGTTTGAAGGATTCAGATGGCAGATGACTTTTGTGTATGGGGTTGTTTGTGTTGGTATGATTGTATTTATCATACAAGATATAATCTTAAAACATAAGCTGCGCAGTAATGAAACGCCTAGTACGATGGTAAAGGTATTAAGAAACCTATGCTTTATCGTAAGCTTTTTGCTAATGATTCTAACAGGCATACTACTCTGGCTTTTTCCTGTGAATCATATACCGGTTCCAACAGGACCGTATGACATAGGTACAGTTACTTATGAGTTAACAGATACCAAACGCTCAGAGATCTATGGCGACCAACCAGGCGAACCTAGGAAAATTAGGTTCCAAGTATGGTACCCTGCAGATAATATAGACGGTGGCGAACTAACCAAATGGATGACAGATGGTAAAGTGGTAGCGTCTGGTGTGCCTAATATGTACGGCTTGCCCTTGTTCGCACTTGATCACACTGGACTCATTGATTCTAACAGTTATAGCGGTGTGCCGATTAGTGATTCAGAAACCAATTATCCCGTGGTGATCATCTCTCATGGGTGGACTGGATTTATGAACTTACATACGGACATTGCAGAAATGCTTGCAAGCCATGGCTATATAGTAGTTAGCATAAATCATACCTATGGCGCAGCGGTGAGCGTCTTTGATGATGGCTCAGTCGTATATGCAGACCTTGATGCATTGCCAGATCGGGATGCTGTAGATAATTTTGATGATTATTCCCATGCACTAGTGAATACATATGCATTGGATGATCAGTTGGTACTGGATTACCTTGAAAACTATCCCATCGATACAGGTGTATTGGAAGATCGTATGGACATGAATCGAATTGGGTTGCTAGGCCATTCCACCGGTGGCGGTGGGGTTGTACAAACGGCCATTGGCGATGACAGAGTAAAAGCTGTATTTGGATTGGATGCTTGGGTTGAACCCGTTGATGAATCCATATTATCAATCGGCCTTTCTGTTCCAAGTCTTTTTATGAGGAGTGAGCAATGGGTAGTGGGACCAAACAATCAGTATCTAAAGACCCTAGTTGACGTATCTGGCGTCACACCTATGGTTTACCAGATAGAAGGTTGTAATCACTTGGACTTGACCATGCTATACATGTATAATCCTATCACTAGATTATTTGGCTTTAGTGGCGAGTTGGACAACTTGGAGAATGCCAGTATTCAAAGAGATTACATACTGACATTTTTCGATGAAATGTTGTTAGGCGAGGATGTGGATGCCTCTGAGTTGGTCGAGACATATGATGCAGTTGAGATAGTAAAGGATTATGAAGTTGATTAGTCAATGTACACCTATAAGCTTTCATCTGTAAGGCACACTTACAAGGAAATCCTAAAAAGCAATAGTAACGAGCGGGATTACTTTAAGTTCTTTGATTGAATTGTAGAATCAGATGAATTTCTAGCACCACGGTATTCAGAGGCGGTAATGCCTTCATGGCGTTTGAATAGAACACCAAAATAACTATTGTCCGCATAACCTACAGATTGGGAGATTGTCTTAATCGGTAGGGTTGTTGCTAACAGTAGTTTTTTTGCGGCCATTAACCTTCTTTTGATAATGTATTCAAAGGGCCTCATATGTAGGGTGTCTTTAAACACTTTGCATAGATGCTGAGGTGTTATGGCTACTTCCCTTGCCAGTTCATCTAAACTAATATCTGTTTGGTAATGGTCATCGATATAGGCTATGACAGGGTTCATTATATGGGCTTCAGTATTAGTGTGTGACTGATCACTTAGTAACTTGTTTTGTTGAAGCATAATGAGCATTTCATACAATTGACTGGAGGCCAGGTAGCCTTTGCCAGGTTTATTGCTTTGAAGGTTCAGAACCATCTCTGTGAAATGTGTTGATATTTTCGGGTTATTTTTATAGGTATAAGACTCACTTCTATCAAACCCTAAGGCAATCAGGGTCTCATCCATATAGTGACCTTTAAATAGGATCCAATCAGTTGACCAGCTATTACAAGTGCTTTCATATCCATGGGATTCATTAGGCTTCAGATAGAAGTAGTCACCTTCGTTAATGACATAGTCTCTATCAGGTGTATGCAGTAGACCGGTTCCTTTTCGTGAAAATATTAGTTGGTGAAGGGGATATCCGTTTCTGCGCTTAATGGGACACTGTTCTTCTTGAGAACCGATACCACAGACTATGAAAGGTAAGATTTCTTCATCTCCAAGTAATGGGTGGATATATATTGACATATAAGACCTTCTTTCTGAATTAGTATCTTCATATAATAATATAACTTAATATTATATGATTGACAATCCATATTATTCAATATAACATAAAGTCTGAAGCATGTGAATATAATAATACATGGAGGAAAATATAATGGTAGACGTTAAAGGTAAATGGGCATTGATAACAGGCGCAAGCAGGGGTGTAGGTTATGAATTAGCACACTTAATGGCTGATTATGGCTGTAACCTCATATTACATAGTAGAACCTTAGAACACACTGAAAAGGTGGAAGCAGAACTGAAAGCTAAGAATATAGAAGTTATTAGGGTGGCAGCAGAACTCTCTAAAGACGGTGAAGTAAGAGATATGCTTAGCACAATTGACAAAACGGGCAAAGTGGTTGATCTTGTATTTAATAATGCAGCAGTTCAGATTGCTTATCGAAAAGAATACTTCCTAACACCGATAGAAGATTATGACATGAGTTTTAAGATTAACACCATCGCACCAGCAACCATCTGTTATCATTTTTTACCGAAGATGATTGAAAAAGGATTTGGCCGTATTGTCAATACAACAAGTGGTATTAGAAACGAGCCAGAACAAGCAGGCTATTCTGCTAGTAAAGCAGCTCTTGATAAGATTACTATTGATTTAGGATCAAGACTGGAAGGTACAGATGTGATGATTAATCTGACTGATCCAGGTTGGTGTAGAACAGATCTTGGCGGACCTAATGCGCCAAACGATGTGAAAGACAGCATACCAGGCGTGGCTGTTGGTGCATTTGTTGATGACAAGAAAAGTGGTAGATACCTGAATGCTTCATTGTTTGTTGGGCTCAGTTTAGAAGATGCAGTAGAAAAAGTACATGGATTATAATACCCCCTATTGACTTAATAAGTTAGTTTATGAAACAGCTCTATGTGGATATAGGTCTGTTTTAGATTCAAAGTAAGTGCTTCATAAAAAACACACCATAAGTTAGGTACTATACTTATGGTGTGCTTTTTTAAGTGTAGACACTCGGTATAATGGATGATGTGTGGTAGAAATGTATAGTAATAAAGTCTCATCGACCTGTAAGTCGTCTTAATGCAAAGCATATCATTTTATAGTGATTGTAACACAAATGAAACATTAAGACGGATATATTACAGGTTTTCCGTTTGTAAGTTCCATCTTTGTGTGTTATGATATAGGAGTTGCACACGTAAAAATATAAAGATTTCCGTGTAAAAGTCTAGGAGGAATCATGTTAAGAGATAAGATAGAAGAAGCTATCTCTGGAAAATTATATATTTCTGTCAAAGAATTGCATAAAATTGGCGTTTCAAAATCATCGATTAGTAGGTTAACAGATAATGGTTCATTAATAAGGGTTGCAAGAGGCGTGTATAGTCTTAGAGACGATTCAAAAGATAACAAATATTTAATTCATAATAAATACAAAATCGGTGTATTCTCACATAATAGTGCTCTTTATTTTCATAATCTAATTGATCATGACCCAGATGTGAAAGTAATGACCGTCAATTGGAATTATAAGCTAAGCACCGACGGGAAGTTCAATGTGAAGTTCAAATATGTGGATAAAAAGATACTAAGATTAGGCATGGAAATGAGAAGCACAAGTTTCGGGCACAAGGTCCCTGTATATAATGTTGAAAGAACAATTTGTGATGTGATTAAAAGTGATACAAAAATGGATCGACAGATTGTCAACAACGCAATAAGAAATTTTGTAAAATCAGGGGAATTATCAATCGTGATGGATTATGCATCAAAAATGGGCATCGAAAAAAAAGTCAGAAAGAAATTAGAGGTGTTTCTCTAATATTGGATTAACTGTTTAGCTGTATTTGTTTTTGTGATATTCAGTATAATTGCAATATTTTATCCTTTTATATAATTGAATATACATTAAGAATTTACCTTCTTAACAATAAATCCCTTATGGATAGGTATATATAACTTCCAATAACGGGGACTAAAGATTTAAAGGAGTAGGCATGTCAAAATTAATTAGTAAACAATTATCACTAATTCTTGCTTTCATCATTATTTTTTCGGCTTCAGTACCCGTACTGGCCAGTACATCCGCAAATGACTATAATACGAACTGGGCTAGCGAGACAATTCAATCAGCCCTCGATTCTGGGAATGTGAAGGGATATTCTGATGGATCCTTTAAACCAGAGAATTCAATTACCCGTGCGGAATTTTTTTCTATAGTGAATAATTTTTTTGAATTCACAAATACATCTGAATCAACTTACACAGATGTGGAAAGCAGCGCTTGGTATGCACCTGTAATTAGCATAACAAAAGCAGCAGGGTATACCACTGGTTATACAGATGGTAGCATTCACCCTAATGCCATGATTTCACGTCAGGAATCAGCTGTTATCCTCAGTCGCCTTGCAAAACTAACTACGTCATTAACAACACTTGACTATACTGATGCAGCATCTGTTCCTAGTTGGAGCAAGGAAGCCATTATCATGGCAAACGAAGCAAAAATTATGATTGGCTATCCAGATAATAGTTTTCAACCTACAGTAGAAATAACAAGAGCTGAGGCATTGTTTGCTATTAAAAATTGTTACAATTATGCTCAATTAGATGCTACAGAAAATGATACAGAAAGTGATGTGTCTGTTTCAGATAATGGTATGATTGTGGAGCCGAAACTAATGACATTGACTGTAGGCGGTACTGTTGGTCAGATTATGGCTGAGTTTACAACTACCAGCACAACAGACCAAGAAGTGATTTGGAGCTCTAGTGACGTTACCGTGGCGACTGTACTAAATGGTGTTGTCACACCGTTAATCGCTGGATCTGCTATCATTACAGCTACATCTGCAACAGACGAAACCATAAGCGCTTCGACTGTAGTAACAGTAATCACAGAAAATCAAATAACAACAGCACCTGTTAATCTAGGTAGTGCTGCAGATTTTGTCATATTATCAAAATCAGGCATTTCAACAGTACCTATTTCAGTTATTACTGGCAATATAGGTGTCAGTCCAATTGAAGCGGCGGCTATAACTGGTTTTTCTCTGACAGCAGATGCAACAAACGAATTTTCAACTTCTGCTCAAATTACTGGAAAAGTATACGCATCAAATTATGCGTCTCCAACACCTAGTAACTTGACCACAGCAATCAGTGACTTAGAAACGGCATACACTGACGCAGCAGGAAGAGCTGCTGATTATACAGAACTTTATAGTGGTGATATTAGTGGTAAAACACTGACTGCTGGCGTGTATAAGTGGGGAACTGGTGTTTTAATTAATACTGACGTCACACTTCATGGTGATGCTAATGATGTATGGATTTTCCAAATAGCTGAAGGCATTACACAAGCTGAGGGTATGAATATTATCCTAACAGGTGGCGCACAAGCTAAAAACATCTTTTGGCAGGCAGCTGAAACAGTGTCAATAGGTGCCAATGCACATTTCGAAGGAATTATAATCAGTCAGACTAATATTTCTTTAGGAAATGGCGCATCTATCAACGGACGACTATTGGCTCAAACAGCAGTAACACTAAATGCTAGCACAGTTGTAGGACCTTAAGAATAACTATCAGATAATTAAAGGACACTCCATGCTGATATGCTGGAGTGTCCTTTATTATACTATGATTATTAACTTAATTAAAAGTGGGGTTTTATATCTCAACACATAAATATCATTACTGATAATGAAGACTAAAATGTAAAAACGTAAAAATACTACAACAATATTTGATGTAATAAATAACAGAATTTTAACGAAATAAATAGTACGAGAGGTAAGGTGAATTATATGAAGTCTATTATGAATAAAAAAAGGATTTTAGCACTAACAGCATTAATGGTAGCAGTGATGATTTCAATACCAGTTTTTTCAGACGCGGTACAACCCACTGTAAATCTGGGATCTACTGCAGATTATGCTGTACTGGCTGGTTCAACAATCACTAACATAGGAACAAGTTCAATTAATGGCAGTGTTGGCGGAAATGTAGGTTTGTATCCAGGAACTGTAATATCTGGAATGGAAACTTTAACCGTGAGTGGCGCTGTTCACATAGCAGATGAAGCTGCGAGAATAGCGAAAGAAGACCTGGTAGTTGCCTACAATGATGCGATGGGTAGATTACCAGTTACAACTATTCCATCGGAACTGGGTGGGGTGACATTAACACCTGGGGTATATGATTCAGCAGATGGTAAATTCAACATTACTGGAACACTTACATTAGATGCTGAGGGTGATCCAGAAGGTGTTTTCGTATTCAAGTCAGCTTCAACACTTGTCACAGCATCAGATAGTAATGTTAATCTTACCAATAGCGCACGTTTTTGCAGGACATTTTGGGGCGTTGGAAGCTCAGCGACTCTAGGGACAAACTCTAATTTTGTAGGACATATATTGGCAGCAGTTTCTATAACTGCCAATACGGGAGCGACAATACAAGGACAATTATTAGCACAGACTGGTGCCGTTACACTAGATAGTAATACGATTACCAATGGTATATGTGAAACAATCAATGTAGTAGAACCTGTAGTAGAACCTGTAGTAGAACCGGTAGTAGAACCGGTAGTAGAAGCTGATGAAATAACACCTGTGACTGCTACACTTCATATTGTTAAGCATGTTATTAATGATGATACAGGAACATCGGTTGCAGCTGATTTTAACATTCATGTGACATCTCTTGGTGTTGATATAGCTGAGAGTCCAGGAGTGGGTGCTGAAGCACCAGGGACGACTTATGTTCTTGAGCCAGGAGCTTATGTTATAAGTGAAGATGCCTCTGGTGGTTATACCTTAAGTTATAGTGGAGACAGCGATGCAACAGGTAATATTATATTAGCTCCAGGAGACGAAAAAACAGTTACGTTAATCAATAATGATAACAGTGCGAGTCCAACTGTGACTGGTGGACAACTCCCTAATACCTCTACTCCTTGGTATAATATTTTATTGATTGGTGCTATTTTGATTTTGGTATCAGTTATAGGAATCAGAAGATTTAGGAAAGCACAATAAGTCATGAAATTATTTCAAAAAAAGAATTCCATTGTGGTTATAATTTTGTCTGCCACTTTGGTTCTCGGAATCGGGTTGATCGTATGGGCATTAATCAATATACGTGCTCAATCAGTGCAGCTGATCAATCAAGAATCACAAACTGAGGCAATTGTGTTAGCTCAGATTAAACCATCACTTGATATTGTTCAAGAAGATATTATACAAGAAGATATTGTTCCAAATGATATTATTCTAGATTATCCATACCCAGTCAAGGAGATTCAAGAGGACATCGTTAGTGAACTTTCGAAGCCGCTTAATCCTGTAGACACTATGAAGAGTGACACTATCGGAATACTATCGATACCTGTTTTAGATAGGGAGTTGCCGATTGTAGAGGGTACAGATGTGGAAGCCTTAAAATTGGGCGTAGGACATTTTAGTGGAAGCGTACTACCTGGTGAGAATGATAACTGTGTCCTTTCAGGGCATCGTGACACAGTGTTCACTGAGCTAGACGAACTCGAACTCGGAGATCAACTGATCGTGATAACCACAGAAGGTACTTTTGTCTATGAAATCAAGGACATTCGAATTGTGGATAAAGATGATAAAACAGTTATAGTACCTACAGATCATGCAGTATTAACATTAACCACTTGCTATCCTTTTAATTATATAGGAAATGCACCAGATCGGTACATTGTTTCAGCGGATTTGATAAACTAACTAGGAAGAATCTTGAAAGTTATTTTGTTTTTAGATTAGTTTATAAAAGTCCTTGCACATTTAGTAACATATTTAGATTTGCTGTAAGCAAGGCTATAGAAATCGAGCTAGTACTAGAACCAATAATTTAATACCTATAATCCATACAAAATCAAATAGAGAAATAATCAGATGGTGGCAGTTCGAAAGAACTGCTACCATTTTTGTATGTGGATAGTAATGCAGTAGATGATATGAGTACGACCCTCAGATTCATAACGAAGAGATTGACGCTGTTTGTATCGTTGGATTTCTTGAAATAATCACTTAGAATACAATGTCTATAAGGGGTAGGTCTTAAAAGATGAAACCCTTCCTAGAACCGCATATAATGGTATTGATCGTGCCGACTTGTTGGTGCGTCCCTGCACCAAACAGTCGGGGTTCGCATCCATGCTCACTGGCAGAATCAATACCATTACATCGCTAGAAGATTGACTATATGTGAGAAGAGATTAAGAGATTAATGATTGAACTATAAGAATAAGCCTAAGTAATTAAGATAGGGTATGTATTCAATTATCGAAATAATAATATACAGGGATATAGATTAGTAGGGATAGTTTCTTAGAATTGATTATAGTAACACTAGGAGTTATTAGTTATTAAAAAACTAAATAATAATCTTCTAATATCACTAATCGTAAACTGTTCAGCGTAGCTATGCGATAGGTGAAGCCAGCGAACAAGGATGTGAGCCCCGCTTGTTTGATCCATGGATGGATCAACAAAGCGGCGGAACCTATGCATAGCAAGGACGTAGAATTAGATATAAGTTGCAGAACCTATGCATAGCAAGGAGTAGAATTAGATATAAGCGGCAGAACCTATGCGTAGCAAGGCATAGAATTAGATATAAGTTGCAGAATCTATGCATAGCAAGGATGAGAATTAAATATAAATTGCAGAACCCATACATTGCAAGGATTAGAATTAGATATAAACTACAGAAGTCTTTACGGATTTTCGTCCCCTTCTTAAGAAACACTTAATAAATAGATAAGGACTAATCAAACCATATACTGCTATTATGGGTATAGAAGATATTACATAAGAGATTATATATGAACTAGCAACAATCAATGGGTAGATAAATTAATAATCACATGAAGCGGTCAAAATCATAGTTTGCAATCAGTAGAAAGAAAGAGGCGATCAATATGAATGAAATAGTATTAGAAGGTAATGGTTTGTGTAAGACATTTACAAACGGACAGGTATCAACGAATGTTATAAGAAATATGGATGTGGCAATCTATAAAGGTGATTTCACAGTAATTATGGGCACTTCAGGCGCAGGTAAATCCACACTTCTATACATGCTAAGTGGTATTGATACAGTTACTTCAGGCGAGATTCTACTTAATAACAAGCGAATCGATCAACTGAAAGAAAAAGAAATGACGACTATTAGAAGAGAAGATATCGGTTTTATATTTCAAGAGCCTAATCTGTTAGATGATTTCACTGTTTTTGAGAACATAGCCATGACTGGTTATCTGATGAATAAAGATCGAAAAGCAGTAAATGAACTGACCAATACGCTTCTTGAAGAAGTAGATATGATGGATCACCAAGACAAATACCCATCACAATTATCTGGTGGTCAAAAACAAAGGGTTGCAGTTGCAAGAAGTCTTATCAATCAGCCTGGTGTCGTATTTGCTGATGAACCAACAGGTGCACTCAATGCCACTCAAAGCGAGGCGGCACTTGATCTTCTTACAGCAGTACATATGAAAGGTCAGACCATACTCATGGTAACACATGATATTAGAGCAGCTTCAAGAGCCAATAGATTGCTGTATATCAAAGACGGCAAGATTGACGGTATATTGCAACTGGATCAATTTGATTCAGGGTCACTAAAAGACAGAGAAAAACAGGTATTTGATTTCGTTATGAGTAAGGGGTGGTAATATGAGAATTATCTTAAAAACAGGCCTAGCAATGTTGAAAAGGAAAAAAGGTCAAAGCGTATTAATAGGTATTATCATTATGTTGATGGCAACCCTGCTGTATACAGGCATAGCGATGATTAATCAATCTAGCCCAGCTGAGATTATGTTTAAAAGGGCTAATGCAACTGAGAACGTCCTTATCTTAAACAAAGACACGGATGACGTTGAAGCAACCACTGCATGGTGGGAAAATAGGGATGAAGTATCTGATACTATTTTATATGAAGCATTAATGATTAATGCAGATTATACATTAGATGGTAAAATTGAATCAGAATTATCTTTGATTACTGAGTATAGGGATGATAGTGATTTGGATATATTATATAAAACAGGTACTTTGGTATCAGAGGCACCCAGTGGCAATGAAATATTACTTAATTACAACTTCGCTAGAAATAGGAATTTAGAAAAAGGTGAAAATTTCAGTTTTACATTTAATGATGTCAAGTATGATTTTACTATCAGTGGTTTTGTTGTGGATCCCCATTTTAGTAATGCTTTTATATCAGTTAATAGATGTTTCGTTGAACCTGGATTCTTTGAAAAAAATAATATGGTCAATACACAAGCCGTTCTTGGTATCAAGTACAAAGATATTATGAACATTGACGATATTGGGTTATATGAACAATTTAAAAAAGAGACAGGTTCTGAGCCACTGTATGTGGACTATCAGGGATTTATTCTAACATATAACCTAATTAATGGAATTATTGCAGCTATATTGCTGGCGGTATCATTATTCATCTTTGCTATTGTCATATTTGTCATTAGAAGTGTCATACGAAATCTCATATTGCAACAGTATAAGCAGATAGGTGTGAAAAAGGTCATAGGCTATACCAATCATCAAATTAGAAGTAGTTTTATATACATTTACGGTTTTATCGGGTTGATTGCATCCATCGTAGGTGTTTTGATAGGATTACCCCTTCGTAACAATATTAATGCTGGTATCAGTTATGATATTCAAGTAGGTTTGGAATCTGGTTTTGATATATTTGTGATATTAACAGTCCTAATAGTGGTATTATTGATTGTGTTATTCACATTCTTAGCAACCAAGCAAGCCAATAAAATAAAACCAGTACAGGCAATTAAGTATGGTATGCCAGAGAACAAAGTGACAACCCATAAATTCAATATTACTAAGTCAAAGGTAATGCCTCTTAGCATATTATTGGCAATTAAGCAGATGTTAGTCAATAGGAAGAAGACTATTACAACCACCATAACCATAACCATATTGATTTATGTTGCTTTTCTTATAAATAGCACCGGTTATTCACTTGCTGATGATGAACATTTTATCACCTATCTATTTGGTTATGAAGTTGGCGATTTTGCAGTCGTCAACAATAGTAATAATTCTGTTCAAGGTTTTATAGATACTTTAGAAACCATTGATAGTGTGGACAGTGCCGTGTTCTTTATGGGGACCACAGGAGAAAGTACAGTGGGATTTACACCGGATTCGAATGTTTCAATAAGCGGGTTTATCCTATACGGTAATTACCCGGAAAACGGCGTTATATTAGAAGCAGGCAGACAACCAAAGAATGACTTTGAAATAATTATTACTTCAGATATTGCTAAAAAAACTGAAAAAACAGTTGGCGATTATATGGTAATAAAGGGCGGTGAAATAGAAACTAAATATATGATATCGGGTATCTATAACTCCATTACTAACAATGGTAGTTCCTATCTAGCCATTAGAAAGTCCATTCCAACTTCTGTGTTACAAAATAGCGGTACATTTTGGGTTTATTCTAATGAAGAACATGTTATAATTGAAGAAATGGAAAAGACCATTGGCGCACTCGTAGATGAACCTGTATCAGTGGTGAAGTATGATGCTAATGTTAAAAATGTATTATCTACCATAGAAGCATTCCCGATTATGATTAAATCATTACTAGTGATATTTTTAATCATATGTGGTGTCATCATACTTAATTCCACCATAATGGATATCAGCAACGCAACTAGGTCCTTTGGTATCATGAAGGCAACTGGTTATAGTAACAGCAGTATTACAAAAATCATGGTGATTAAGTCAGTTATTGTTACTGGTTTTGGGGTTGTTATTGGCTTTGTTCTTAATCTTTTAACGGCCGACATTATGATGCAAGGGGTCTTTAGCCTAACACCGTTTTCTTCTATCACACTGCCGGTATTGTTTGACTTTAGTGGCAGCATATTGATTATGGGATTATTCATTCTTATAGCAATTATAGCTACACTCATTCCAGCAAGAAGGGTAAGCCAGATTTCACCAAGGATACTAATCACTGAGTAGAGGTATATATGAAGAATCTAGTACTGATCGTAGACGATGAAAAAGAATTAGCGCTGATACTCAAAGATTTCCTTGAGAAAGAAGGGATTGAAACTATTGTGGCCTTTAATGGGGCCGATAGCAAGAAGGCGCTGGATACATATAAGCCAAGTCTTGTAATTCTTGACATCATGCTACCTGATGATGACGGCATGGAGATATGCCGTAAGATTCGTAGCAATTCCGACATGCCGATTATCATGTTAAGCGCTAAAGATTCAGATATCGATCAGATACTGTCACTGGGACTTGGAGCAGATGAGTACTTAACAAAACCTTATAGTCCAGCTGTCGTTGTGGCACATGTGAAAGCACTCCTTAGAAGATATAGATTGGCTAAAACAGTAACAATGGATCATATCATTGAACTAGATGGCTTTATGATGGACTCAAAAAAGCACATTGTTCAAGTTCATGGCAGATCAGTTGATCTGGTCAGCAAGGAATTCGAGATATTGTGGTATCTTGCAAGCCATCCTGGTGAAGTCTATACAAAAGAAGTACTCTATGATGCCATCTGGGGTGAAGACGAGTTTGGTGAGATAAGTACAGTTACCGTTCATGTCCGTAAGATAAGAGAGAAGATAGAAAGTGATCCTTCCAAACCAGAGTTTCTGAAAACCATATGGGGAGTGGGGTATAAGTTTGAATTATCATAAAAGAAATAGAATTATATATGTAGGGCTAATAGTGCTGTTACTCAGTCTATTAGCCTTATGGGCATATATGGATAGTCATATAACAATTGAAGATAATCAGGTTAACGAGGCTCGCCTAGTTGTGAACCCTATCTATCAAACCATAAGAGAAGCTGGACCGGTTGATAGCTTTGGCTATCTTGACGACTCTAGTCGTCTTGATGACTCTAGTCGTCTTGATGACCAGATGTCAATGGATGCTGAAATGTTATATGAGGAAGGTATCCTTTATACCATAGTGGATCTGTCTGGCAAAGTTGTTTTTTCGAATAATGAGGCTGTTGAAGTTGGAACAGTACTCTTACTCGATGAAGCATTTTACATGGACCATAGCTATATGAATCATGACAATATGATAGGAAATGGTTTTACTGGAGAAACAGAGATTGCTTTAGAAGAAGTTAAGAATGGTGCTTCTTCAGATGAAATAGAAGCAATCGATTATTATAAATTAGCCATGCCTTTATATAATGACCAGCTGGTGAGCGGATTTGTTATATTTGAAATTAGTCAGAGTAGGTTTAATTCTAATAGCAATGAACAATATAGCTTCTATAGAACTTGGGCACTAGTAGGCATCATAATTGTTATGACCATCTTAGTATTTTATACTGGTATTCTCTTGTTTTTCAATAAGAAGGATAATCTCACTGATTTAAGATTAGGCCTTGAGGGTATCAGTAAAGGTTTACTTGAACCCCTTTTGGTTCAAGGCGATAAGCAGTACCATGCCTTGTATGTTCAATACAATATATTGGTTGAAGAGCTTGGATATATGATGAAACAGCAGAACGCCTACGAGGGTAAAAGAAAAGAATTCTTAACCGTACTATCTCATGAACTCAAAACACCAATCGCTACAATCAATGCCTATCTTGAAGGCATGATGAGTGGTGTGGCTAAAGATGAAGCGGAACAATTAAAGTATCAACAGATTATTCACCAAAAGATGCAACAGTTAACCACGCAGATTGAAGAACTTTTCAAGTATGCACAAGAAGAATCAGGCAGATTCAAATACAATTTTGAGGAGTGTTACGCCGATGAATTAGTTGACCAGATATTTGATCGATTGGTCAGTCATGAGATTCAAGGCCAATCAGGTGATAGGTCATCCAAGTTCAGAACTGAAGTCAAGAATCTAATACCAAAATGTATTATTAATGTGGATAAGATTAGGATTGAGCAAGTCATCATGAATCTATACAATAATTCAGTTAAACACTCTGCCAGTTCGGATGAACTGAAGCTATACGGCTATAGGCAAGACCAAAACATCATTATAGAAGTGACCGATAGTGGTGAAGGTATCGACCCAAAAGACATGCCGTATATATTTGATTACTATTACCAAGGGAAGACCTCTAAAGAAACGGATTACGAGGGCATAGGACTTGGACTTGCCATATGCAAGGATATTATGAACAATCATGATGGTTCAATTAAGGTCAAAAGTGTATTAGGCGTAGGCACGACTTTTACTGTTGTGATTCCGATTGTGTGAGGTAACCATATATCTATGAGAACATCATAAGAATGTGTTATATTAATGTGGAAAGTTATATGAATTATGCACTGCATGTTATGTAATATAATGCTTGGTGAAATAGTGATTGTAGAAGCAGGGATTATGAAAAGTATTTATTATGAAAAATAGAGATTATTAATTAAATATGAATCTAAAAATAAGAATCAGAAAGAAGGACAGTATGTCATATAATTATAAAATGATCATAGCTTATGATGGTGCCAGATATCAGGGTTGGCAAATCAATAAGAACGCAAAAGAGACCATTCAAGGTAAATTAGAATATATCATTGGTGAAATCACAGGGCAAGAGATCAGTGTGATTGGTTCGGGCAGAACGGACAAAGGCGTTCATGCAGAAGGTCAGATAGCTAATTTTGAAACTGAACAGCCCCAAGATATAGATGTGTTTTTAAGCCAAATCAATGAAAAATTACCAGAAGATATTATCGTACGTAGCTTAGAAATCGCAGATGAGCGGTTCAACGCCAGGTTAACGGCAGTGGATAAAACCTATAGATACACGTTATGGAAGGCCGACTCAGTGAGCTTGCCCTTGTTTGAAAGAAAGTATGTGTATAAGTTAGATGACAAGATGAACATAGACAACATGCGATTCGGTGCGGCTAAGTTCATTGGCAAACATGATTTTAAAGGCTTTTCAAGCGACAAGACCAAAAAAAGTACAGAAAGAACCATTAATTCAATCGAGATCGTTGAAGACGAAAACACCATTGTGATACTGATCAATGGAACAGGTTTCCTATACAACATGGTTCGCATCATAGTCGGTACATTAATTGAGATTGGTCGCAATGAAAGACAAGCGGAGACAATCGATCAGATATTTCAGGAAAAAGTCAGAGAAAAAGCTGG
>JAQICP010000141.1 GCA_027858555.1 Vallitaleaceae bacterium | reverse complement strand
CGATACTATTTTCGGCATCTGAACAATTAATCCACTCAAAACCTGCAGGTGTGAAATCATCATACCACATCGCTTTTTCTGAAGTATAGATATGATTTAAATCTTTAATATAGGCTTGTAATTCTCGGTGTTTATCAAACTCCAATAAATGCCAATCTAGACTTTTATCTTCATTCCATTCTTCGAATTGACCAAATTCACTTCCCATAAATAGTAATTTCTTGCCTGGATGCCCATACATGAAACCATATGCAACACGAACATTGGCAAATTTTTGCCAATAGTCCCCTGGCATTTTACCAATTATAGAGCCCTTACCATGAACAACCTCATCATGTGAAAGAACTAAAATAAAGTTTTCCGTATAGGCATATACCATACCAAAGGTGAGTTCACCATGATGATATTGTCTATGAATGGGATCTTCCTCAATATATGCCAGAAAGTCATTCATCCACCCCATATTCCACTTTAGCCCAAATCCAAGTCCACCTTTATCGGTTGGTCTTGATACACCTTGCCATGCAGTTGATTCTTCAGCTATCATATGAATCCCCGGATACATACCATATATAATAGAATTCATATGCTTCAAGAATTCTTCAGCACCTAGATTTTCTCTGCCACCGAAACTATTGGGTACCCACTCGCCTTCTTCTTTACCATAATCGAGATAAAGCATGGAAGCCACGGCATCAACCCTGAGTCCATCAATATGGAACTTTTTAATCCAAAAAATTGCATTAGCTATTAAAAAGTTAGCCACTTCATTACGTTCAAAGTTGAATATCTTAGTACCCCATTGAGGGTGTTCACCTTGTCTTACATCTTCATGTTCATATAGTGCAGAACCATCAAATTCAATTAAACCATGGGCATCTTTAGGAAAATGTGCAGGCACCCAATCCATGATGACACCAATATTATTCTGATGACAATGGTCGATAAAATACATAAAGTCTATAGGTTCACCAAATCGACTAGTTGGCGCAAAATAACCAGTAACCTGATAGCCCCAAGAGCCATCATATGGATACTCTGTGACTGGCATTAGTTCTATATGCGTATACCCCATATCTGCAACATAATCAACCAAATCATGAGCCAGTTCCTTATAACTCAGATAATTATTATCCAAAGTTCTCTTCCATGAACCTAAGTGAACCTCATATATGGACATAGGTATATCAATATTAAAACGCTCGTCTCTAGCATCAATCCATTGTTTGTCATTCCACGTATAACCCTTTAAGCTAGTAATCTTACTAGCAGTGCTAGGTCTCATTTCAGCATAGTTTGCAAATGGATCTGCCTTTTCTATGATATGGCCATCTTTATTTTTTATCTCATATTTATATACTTCATTAACTTGCAGTCCTGGAATGAATAATTCATAGATACCAGAATTGTCTAGACTACGCATAGGATAGACACGCCCATCCCAGTTGGAAAAGTTGCCTATGACACTAACTCTTTTAGCATTAGGTGCCCAAACAGCAAACTGAACGCCATCAACACCATCTAAAGTCATGGGGTGAGCCCCCAATTTATCATATATCTCATAGTGGGTTCCCTTATTAAATAGATACACATCCATATCCGAGATAACGGGATCAAAGGCATACGGATCAGCCATTTCCCATGTATTTTCATCAAAACTGGTCATTCTTATTTTATAATTGATTTTAGACGGTTCAAAGATTGAATAAAATCCATCTTCATGATGTTTCTCCATTAATAGAACGCTTTGATCATCGCTTATAACTTCAACTTGTTTTGCATAAGGTTGAAACACATTGATCACATATTTTTTATCTGTCACTTTGTGTATACCTAGTATATGATGGGGATCTTTATGATTGGCACTAATTATTTCATGCATTTCAGGTAAATTATAATATCGTTTCATAGTCCATACCTCTTTCTATATATGATGTCTATACTCTACAAAATCCTACCTTTATTCTAACATTATGACGTTTCGTTTACAAGAACAAAGCATACCGCCAGTACGCGTTTCATCCCACAGTATTTCTTTCCATACAGAATATTGTTCTCATGAAAAATCCTACGCCAAACAAAACTTCATAGAATCTTATGACTATTATACAACCTATCGATATGTATGCACTTTAAAATAACAATGTGAATCCCAGAAATAAGTCTACATCCACCAAATCATATAATCCCAAAAATCACGTAAAAAGGGCATCTTATATGTTATAAGATGCCCTGGATTTAGTAATTCTAATACAATGACTACTGAGCTGGATATGTCATATTTAAGTCATAACCATTAATCATGTCAAAGATGGCATTGTTGTCATCAACAAAAATTGTTGTGCCTTCCATACCTTGGTATATCTCCATACGTTTCAAGAATTGATAAAACACCAAGTCTTTCTTTAGTGCTTCCTGAATAATCTTAATTGATTCAGCATCTGCAGCAGCTTTTATAATTGCGGCTTCTTCTACTGCGGTTGCAACGATTTCAGCTTTTTCTCTATCTGCACTTGCTTGGGCTTGTAGGTACTCAGAATCACCTTCTGCTGTCAATTTCTCACTATCTTTTTCTATCTGTAGTGTCATCTTACCCTCAACACTAGCTACGTTAGAATCAGGAAACTTCTTACGATTGATGCCTATGTCTGTTACATAGATACCATATGATTCGAGTAATTCAGCATTCAGTGCTATTTGCTTATTGTCCAATAATTCATTCAAAGTTGTTTGATTGAAAAACTGATCAAAATTCAGCGTATTAGCTGATTGAATAACAATCTTATAGACAATTTCATCCATACGTTTGTTAGCTTCAGCTTTAGTACCTACTGAAAGTTTGAATCTCACAGGATCAATAATTCTATATTGAGCATACATCTGAATCTCAATACGTTTATCATCTTTTGTGTTAATGATCTCTTCCTGTGATTTATAGGTTAAATACTTAGCTGTATATATATCAACATTTTGAATAAATGGTATCTTAAAATGCAAACCTTTTGAAGCGATTACTTGAATAACAAATCTGTTTTCTGCAAGTAAATTGCCTTCAACAATAGTTGCATCACTATCATCTACGATGACAGAATTAATCTTACCAAATGTTGAAAGTACTGCCACTTCATCTTCTCTAACCACATATACGCTGGATATTATTGCAATGAGTACAACTAATCCAATGATTACTAGCGTAATACTTGATTTTTTCATATACTCATCCTCCTATTCTACAACGGTGTCGTTATTATTAACAACTGGGTTAGTTACCGATTCTTTAACAACTTCGTTTTGGTCAAAGTTGTAAAACTTATATATGTCACCTGCAGATGTCAAATCAACTACTAATGTATTATTAGTAATAAAACTTGTCATGCTATCGATGAAATAAGTTTCCTTGAATATCTCTGGATAATTAACATACTCTTCATATAAAGCATTGAATTCTGCTACTGATGCGTTAGCATTAGCGATAACAGTTGCTTTATAACCAGTTGCAGATTGTACTAATTGTGTAGCTTCTGCTTCTGCTTGTGGTATGACTGTATTACGATATCTTTCAGCATCTTCTTGCTTAGCATTCTTATACTGATTGGCATTTTCTTTTTGTTGGTAAGCTGTTTCTACATTAGGTAGAAACTGTACATTTTGAGTACCAACTAAAGTAATCTCTATGCCGGATTCATAATCATCCATCTTCTTTTGTAAAGCTGGTTTTATATCCTCGTCAATTAAATCCTTTTGCGTCTTAGCTTGGTCAAGGGTATATGACTGAACGCTGTTACGAATAACATCTTCTAAAGCTAATCGCAAAGTACCTTCAACATCTTCAACCTTAAATAAGAAGTCAACAGGATTGACAACCCTGTATTGTATAATAAGTTCAATCAAAGCAATTGAGGCATTATTATTAGCTGCATCAACAATAATACTTGACTCTTCTGGAATTGTTGTTGAGACTGGTTCTGAATACTCAGTACCCTCTGATGTAATTCTATAGCCATATTCCATGTTGTATATGATATTTACATCTACTTTATTAACTACATCAACAAAAGGTATCTTTACATGTAACCCAGCTGGTTCTACTGTATCATAAAACTCACCAAATCTAAGTACAACCCCATCCTCTTTGTCTTCTAAAATATAAACAGTATTAAATAAAACTACTAATAAAAGTGCAATAACTATGATAGGTCCTGCAAATTTTTTAATGATTTTCTTAATACGTTCCATTTCAATATCGACTGTTTTTCCATTAAATTCATCCATATTTTACCTCCTTTAATCATTTTTGGATTGCTACCATTATATCATAACCGACTTTGATAACAACAATATTTGTACTAAAATTATCTTAAAGTTCTATTAACAAAAACATTATTGCAGAAAAAAGTGTCTTCGACACTTCAACTCCCCTGCCCCTCATTCATGAGGGGTGATAGGCTTTTCTTTTTTCTTACTTTCATTCATAATAGTCTTATGCATATACTTCAAGATATTTTTAGAGACCACTACGAAGAAATGATATATATTCTTCACCCTCGTCGTTCAGTCGTTGATAATGTCGATCGAATGCTTAAGTGTGGTGACCCTTCTTATGGTGGTACTATGTATGGCTGTACCAATTGCGATACCCTTAAATTTGTTCCTTTTAGATGTCACAGTCGTTTCTGTCCCACTTGTGGTAATATGTATTCTATTCATCGCACCACATCCATGTCTGCCAAACTCATTCAGTGTACTCATCGTCATTGTGTTTTTACTATCCCAGAAGAACTCAGACATTTCTTCTTTGAAGATCGTTCCCTTCTTAATTGTCTTTTCAACGCCGTTCGTAGTGTCATCCTTCGTTTGTTTTATAAAATTAATAATTCCGAAAAATTTACACCTGGTTTCATCTGTGTACTTCACACTTTTGGACGTTCTATTAATTGGAATCCCCATGTTCATTGTCTCGTCTCAGAGGGTGGTTCCGGTAATAATATCCCTTGGAGAAAAGTTTTTCACTTCAACTTTAACTTTCTTCGCATTGCTTTTCGTACTGCTCTTTTAAATGAATTGCTTAAACATCTTGGTCCTTCTTTTAAAAAGACTATTTCCTTTATGTACAAACAATGTAAAGATGGATTTTATGTCTATGCCAACCCCGATAAATGTGAACCTAATACTATTGCCGCTTATGTTGGCCGTTATCTAGGTCGCCCAGTCATCGCTTCCTCTCGCATCGACGATTACGATGGCGATTCTGTTACTTTTCATTATAATCGACACCAAGATGATGTCTTAGTCACAGAAAAAATTCCCGTTCTTAATTTTATCCAACGGCTTATTCAGCATATCCCAGAAAAACACTTTAAAATGATTCGTTATTATGGCATTTACGCTCGTCATCGCAAATCTGATGAACGTCTCTTTAGAGCTATCTCAAAACAAAAACACTTCTTTCTTCGTTCCCTTAATCGTTGGCAAATTTCTATCCTTCGCTCTTTTGGTTATGACCCTTTACAATGTCCTCATTGTCATTCAAAAATGACTTTTGTTTCTATATTTTTTAAGAATCAGCCTGTTTCGCTAGATGAACTCTATAAGAAAGTGATGAATGATTATAAATGTCATACTTAAGCTAGTTTACTTTCTTTCCTTACTGCCTTATCATTATACTTATCTTGATCTGGAGGCGGTTACCATGACTGAAAAAGATTACATCGCGAAACTTAGGCAAAAATATATTTCTGTCCCACCAGAAGGCATGACTCCTTCTCTCGTTAAGAGAATGAGTGACAATGATCTTTTGGATATGCACTATTTTCTTCATGAAGATGATGATTTCGATGAGACTAGTTCCGAAAATGGCTTCTATATCTTATAATCTACTTCATCTTTTACCCATGCAATAATATTTTGCATGGGTTATTTTTCCCCCATCTATCTGCGTCGTATTTTCTTATAAAA
>JAQICP010000138.1 GCA_027858555.1 Vallitaleaceae bacterium | reverse complement strand
AAGTGGAAGTAGATGCCAATGCTGATAAAGATGATGTGCTAATACCTGGTATTAAGGAAAATATAGAACGCACTGGTGTTCATTCGGGGGACAGTTTCTGTGTCTACCCACCACAAAATATCAGTCAAAAAGTGATGGATACTTTAGTGGATTATACAAAACGGATTGCAGTAGCTCTTCGCGTTGTAGGTCTGATGAACATTCAATTTGTGGTTAAAGATGAAAAAGTGTATATTATCGAAGTTAATCCCAGAGCATCAAGAACTGTACCTATTCTTAGTAAAGTTACCAAGATACCAATGGTTCAGATAGCAATGCAAGTCATTCTAGGGGACAAATTAGCCGATTTACCATATGGTACCGGTGTAAGTCCAACAACTAATCTAATAGCTGTAAAAGCACCAGTATTTTCATTTGTCAAGTTAGGCGATGTGGATGTGGCATTAACGCCTGAAATGAAGTCCACAGGTGAAGTGCTCGGTATTGATACAAAATATGACAGAGCCATGCTGAAAGCATTTTTAGGTGCTGGTTTCAGATTTAATGAGACAGGCAAGGTCATCTTTTCAGTTAATGACCATGCAAAAGCAGAGGGCGTCAAATACGCTAAGTATTTTGAATCTAAAGGCTTTGAACTAGTGGCTACAAAAGGCACTGCCAAGTATCTAAGTGATCAAGGTATAGTTTGTAGTGAACTTGCCAGTGTGGATATCATAGCTATTCAAGAGATGATGAAAAGAGACGAGATTGCTTTTGTTGTTAATATTCCAACTAAAGGTAAAGATATCAGAAGAGCTGGCTTTAAACTAAGAACCTTAGCAGAACGACTTAAAGTACCTTGCTTTACATGTTACGACACGGTTGGCGCTTATATGATGGCTATGGAGGCTTATATTGAAGAAGAGCCATTGACTTATGAGCCTATTGCATATTATTGTTAAGTATATGATACGATATTTTAGAAATCTATAAGGTAATTGATTGTAAGATATCTGATGTATCTTGAAAGTTAATTGATTGTAACTTATCGGATCTGTTTTGTGAGTTATTTATATTTTGATATCTAATTAGTTTATAAGTAAGGGAATATTAGGTATCAATTTATTTCATAAGACATTGAGTTGGACTAAAACATATAAGAGCTAGTCAATATTATCTAAATCAGGTCTTGTACATATTTTCAGAAAGTGTATAATAGTACAAACTATTAATCTATTAAGTAAAGTGGTATTATTCTCACTGGTGTATGAAATTATTATATAATCTTGATACAATATAACTAGAATTAAAGAGGGAGTGACAATATGACAATTGCAGATATGGCAAAAAGTGCCAAGTTAGCTTCGATCCAATTAGCATCAGCTAGCACAGAACATAAAAATAAGGCACTACTTATAATTGCAGAATCATTAGAATCTAGAAAAGATGAAATCATTCATGCTAATGCACAAGATGTAAAGCGGAGTACAGATGAAGCTTTAGCCGCACCTTTATTGAAACGACTTGCTTTTGGCGCGGATAAGATCAATGATGTGGTTCAAGGTATTAAAGACCTTGTGGGGCTGAGTGACCCTGTTGGAGATGTAAAATTGGCAAGGGCTCTAGACGAAGGACTTGATCTATACCAAGTGACTTGTCCCATAGGTGTCATAGGTGTCATTTTTGAATCTAGACCTGATGCTTTAGTGCAGATATCCACATTATGCCTAAAAAGTGGTAATGCAGTTATGCTTAAGGGTGGCAGTGAAGCGTTACTAACCAATAGAATATTAGCGGATATCATTGAGAAAGCGACCTTAGACGCAGGCATTGTACCAGGCTGGATACAATTGCTTGAAACCAGGGAAGATGTTGGTGCCATGCTGGGACTAGATCAGTATATTGATCTGATTATACCAAGAGGTTCTAACGCTTTTGTAAAATATATCATTCAGAATTCAGACATACCAGTTCTTGGTCATGCAGACGGCATCTGTCATAGTTATGTAGATGAAAGTGCTAATCTTAAGCAGGCAGTGGAATTGGTTTTTGATTCAAAAACACAATATGTAGCAGTATGTAATGCTCTTGAAACTTTGTTGGTTCATGAATCAGTGGCTAAAGAATTCTTGCCTATGATGGCTGAAAAATTCAAAGAAAAATCAGTTAAGCTCAATGGTTGTGCAGTGACACAGAGTATTATTGAGTGTATGCCTGCCACAGAAGAGACCTATAAGACTGAATATTTGGATTATGAAATTAGTATCAAAGTGGTAAGTGATATAGAAGCGGCAATCAATCATATCAATACTTTTGGCTCTGGTCATACCGATGCTATTATCACTGAAAACGCGGCACATGCAAAAGATTTCATGATGCTTGTGGATTCAGGTAATGTGTTTTGGAATTGTTCAACTAGATTCTCAGATGGTTTCAAATATGTTTTTGGTGCAGAGGTTGGCATCAGTACCAATAAGATTCATGCTAGAGGACCTGTAGGTCTTGAAGGTCTGATTATCTACAAGTACAAGGTGATTGGTCACGGTCATATTGCAGCTGATTATGCAACTGGTAAAAAACATTTTACCCATACTGAAAATAAACAAATTGATAGTCCATACTTATAGATGATTTTCTAACTATGGATTTTCAAAGTATGGACTTAATATCATAATAAATACTGATAATTTTTTGGTTAAAGATAACTATATGATTGTCTTTAACCTTTTTAATAGGTATACTGATAGAAAAGGAATGATAAAATGATAACAAAGATAATCAAAATAGTATTTGTCAGTATTTTAATTATAGGAATAATAACAGGTTGCAGTTTAGTTTGTAATGATAAGAAACTTATAGGTTCAGATGATGGTGCGTCTAATGATGCAAGTGTTGATATAAGTGCTAATGACAGTCAAAACGATATTGATACTACACAGGATGATTCGGACAGTGCAACTGAAGATGTGGATACAGATTTAGACATGACAGATGAGAATGACTTAGATATAGTTCAACCAAACGAATCTGGTAGTTATGATATCGATATAGAAGGCATTGATCAGACTGCTGATGAAGGTTTTAATCCACTGTCAGAAAAGAACAGTGCTATATTAAAAAAAATCGCAGGAATGACAATTGAGGAGAAGATAGGACAATTCTTTATTGTGGATCTTTATTCCCTTAACGATGATAGTGAGTGCACTGAAATAACGGATATATTGGTAAGCAAGTTCAATGATTACCATATAGGGGGCGTTATATTTTTTGGTGCCAATATACTTAATCCAACACAAGTGATATCATTTATTAATGATATGCAAGATGCCTCAGATATACCCTTATTTATAGCAGTTGACGAGGAAGGCGGCATTGTTAGGAGAATTGGTAGCAATGAAGCCATGAGGATATCCCAAGTGCCCACTGCCATTGATATCGGTGCCAGTGGTGACACCGATTATGCATACACCTTGGCCTATAATATGGGTCTTGAAATCAAGAACTTAGGATTTAATATGGACTTTGCACCTGTAGCTGACGTGAATACCAACCCTGATAATCCAATCATCGGTAAGCGCGCATTTTCAGATGATGAAGCAGTTGTTGCTGATATGGTTGTAGCATTCGCAAGTGGCCTGCAAGATGCTGGTGTACTGGCGGTAGCAAAACACTTCCCAGGGCATGGCGATACATCATTAGATACACATACGGGCGATGTCTATGTGGAGCATGACATGGCAAGGCTAGAATCCATTGAATTAGTGCCTTTTAGAGCCGCTATAGATATGGGTATCGGTGGTATTATGTCAGCCCATATCATACTCGAAAATGTGACAGGTACCAATAGTCCTGCTACTTTTTCAAAAGAATTGTTGATTGATTTGCTTAGGGATACCTATGGATTTACAGGTTTGGTGATTACAGATGCCCTAACCATGGGAGCTGTAAGTGATCGCTATAGTACGTATGAAGATTGCGTTAACGCCATACTGGCAGGGAATGATATCCTCTTAATGCCAGATGATTTGGAAGAGACATATAATGGTATAATGGACGCGTATAGTAGTGGTAAGATTAGTGAAGCAAGAATAAATGCATCAGTTTATCGTATTTTAGCAGCTAAATACGATTTGGGTTTGGAACTATAGATGACACAGTATAGCAAGGAGCAGATTATGTACGAGATTGTAGCTAAAGAAATGTTAAATGAACAAGTTGAAAAAATGGTAATCAAAGCACCCTTCGTTGCACGAAAGTGTGAACCAGGTCAATTCATCATTGTGAGAGTAGATGAAAAGGGAGAAAGGATTCCACTGACCATTGCAGATTATGACCGAACGGAACAAACAGTTACGATTGTCTATCAAATTGTAGGCGATGGTACAAAATCCTTGGCAGAAAAGCAAGTTGGCGAATCTGTCTTGGACTTTGTTGGTCCCCTAGGCACACCCACAATATTACATAAGCATAAAAGGGTTCTAGGTATTGCAGGCGGTGTTGGCGCAGCGCCAATCTATCCTCAACTTAAAAGATTATATGAAATGGGAGTGGATGTCGATGTTATTATTGGAGGACGTTCAGACCAATACATCATATTAGAAAAAGAATTCGAAGCGGTATGTAAAAACGTCTATTTTGCTACTAATGATGGTAGCAGAGGTATTGAAGGCTTTGTGACAGATGTGCTATTGGACCTTCTAGAAAAAGGTGAAGTCTATGATGAAGTCATAGCGATTGGACCAGTAATCATGATGAAAGCCGTTGTTAATATCACTAAACCGATAGGCCTAAAAACCAGTGTGTCACTCAATCCCATCATGGTGGATGGCACGGGTATGTGTGGTGGTTGTCGTGTTACTATTGGAGATGAAATCAAATTCGCATGTGTAGATGGTCCTGATTTTGACGGATTCTTAGTGGATTTTGATGAAATCATAAGAAGACAAATGTATTATTAAAATGAAGAGGCGCATATCTGTAGATTGGATGACTATAAATAAACTATAAATAGACTATAAATA
>JAQICP010000089.1 GCA_027858555.1 Vallitaleaceae bacterium | reverse complement strand
ACTAGTAATGCAAACAGACCGTCTACAAACAATCAAAACAGATCGTCTACAAATAATACTAATAGACCAGCTACAAATAATGCGAACAGACCGTCTACTAGTAATGCAAACAGACCAGCTACAAACAATCAAAACAGATCGTCTACAAATAATACTAATAGACCAGCAGGTAGTAATACGAATAAGAGCGCTGGTAGTACTGGTGGCGGATACAAAAACACTAGTAACCAAAAAGGTGGCTATAAAGGAAAAAAAAGTCAGAGTAATAAACCTAAAAAGAGTAGAGCTGCTTATAGAAAAGAAAAAAGAGATGCAGTGGCCCTAGCAGCTGAAGCAGCAATCTTGGAAGCTGACAGCATCGGTATTACTGATGAAGATGGCGTAAGAATGATTGAAGTGCCTGATAGAATAACAGTTAAAGATCTATCTCTTCGAATTGGTGTTCAAGTATCTGATGTTATAAAGGTTCTATTTACTCAAGGCATTATGACGACAGCAAATCAAGAAGTTGATTTTGACCTAGCAGTTAAAGTTGCCGATGAATTTGATGTATTAGCAGAAAAAGAAGAAGTGTTAGATATATTAGAAACGTTTTTTGAATCCGAAGCTGATGATGAAGATGACCTAGTGGGCAGATCACCGGTTGTTGTTGTCATGGGACATGTCGATCATGGTAAAACGTCATTACTTGATGCTATTAGAGATTCAAGTGTTACAACAACTGAACATGGTGGTATCACACAACATATTGGTGCATCCGTTGTTACACTGGCTAATGGCCATAACGTTACCTTTTTAGACACACCTGGTCATGAAGCATTTACAGCTATGCGTTTACGTGGTGCTTTAGCAACAGATATTGCCATATTAGTTGTAGCAGCAGATGATGGTGTTATGCCACAGACTATTGAAGCGATTAATCATGCTAAGGCAGCTGGCGTACAGATTATAATAGCTATTAATAAAGTAGATAAACCTGGTGCTAATATCGATAGAGTTAAACAAGAATTAATTGAACACGGACTCGTAACTGAGGATTGGGGTGGAGACACCATAGCAGTACCAGTATCTGCAATTGAAAAAACTAATTTAGACCAATTGCTTGAAATGGTAACGATAATCGCTGAAGTTGCTGACCTTAAAGCTAATCCGAATAAAAAAGCAAAAGGGATTGTAATTGAATCCTCATTAGATAAAGGCAGAGGTCCAGTTGCCACAGTATTGGTACAAGAAGGAACGCTCAAAGTCGGCGATTCAATTGTCGCGGGTGTTGCCTACGGACGTATAAGAGCAATGTTTGACGATTTAGGAGATTCAGTGAAAGCTGCGGGACCATCTAAACCAGTTGAGGTGTTAGGTTTATCTGAAGTACCTATGGCAGGCGAGACTTTTTATACGGCTAAAAATGAAAGAGAAGCAAGGCATGTAGCTGAAAAGGTTCAAGTGAGTTTACGAGAAAGAATGATCCAACATACACCCCATAAGGTGACACTTGATGACTTGTTCACACAGATTCAGGCTGGAGAAATGAAAGAACTTAAGCTGATTATTAAAGCGGATGTTCAAGGTTCAGTTGAAGCAGTAAAATCAAGTTTACTCAAATTATCGAATGAAGAAGTTATGATTAATATTATTCATGGTGGTGTCGGCGCTGTAAATGAATCAGATGTTATGCTTGCATCTGCATCAAATGCAATTATTATCGGTTTTAACGTGCGACCTGAGAATTCCGCAAAAGATGCTGCAGAGAGAGAAGAAATCGATATCAGATTATATCGTGTCATATATAATGCGATTGATGATATTGAATCCGCTATGAAGGGCATGTTAGATCCGATTTTCAAAGAGAAAGTAACTGGTTTTGCAGAAGTTCGACAAACATTTGCTGTATCTAATGTTGGTACTATTGCTGGTTCTTATATGAAGGAAGGCAAGATAGCGAGAAGCTCTAAAGTCAGAGTGATTCGAGGTGGCGTTGTTGTGTTTGAAGGTGATATTAATTCACTTAAACGATTTAAAGATGATGTCAAAGAAGTAGCAACTGGATATGAATGCGGAATTATGATAGAAAAATTCAACGATGTTAAAGAAGGCGATATTATTGAAGGATTCATAATGGAAGAGATACCAAGATAGAATATGAATCCTAGGTAGGCAACTATCTAGGATTTAATTTTAGTAGAAAGTTAAGCAGGTGAAGATATGGGTAGAAAAGGTAATAATAGAATCACAAGGATTAATGAAGAAGTCAAACATGAGTTAAGCTATATAATTAGAAACTTGAAAGATCCACGTGTACCAGCATTAACGAGTGTTATTGATATAGACGTAACGACGGATTTAAAGCACTGTAAGATATATATTAGTGTACTGGGCACAGATGAAGAAGTAGAGGCGGCAAAAGAAGGTCTTAAGCATTCTAGTGGCTTTATAAGAAGAGAACTTGCAAGTCGTCTTAATCTTAGAAATACACCGGAACTGCACTTTGTTATGGATCATTCAATAGAGTACGGAATCAAGATGTCTAAATTAATTGATGACGTCAATCATCCTAATTGATGCCAAATAATGAAAAGAACCAAATGACTTCAAGATATTGAGGAGTAGTTATGAATATAACTGAATTGACTAATTTAGTAAAACAATATGAGCATACATATATTGTAGGCCATATGAATCCAGATGGTGATTGTGTTGGCGCAGCTCTAGCATTAGCGTTATTATTAGAAAAACAAGGTTCACATGTCAATGTTTTACTCAAAGAAATACCTGATACATATGATTTTTTACCAATAGATGATTATGTGCAGGAAACTGTACCACATGAAGTAGATTTACTGATCACTTTGGATTCTGGTGATCGGGACCGATTTGGGCAATTTAACGAACTGGTGCACATGGCAAAGATTGTAGTCAATATCGACCATCATATCAGTAATCCTTTATACGGGGACATTAACATAGTGGATGGACATATGAGTTCTACATGTGAACTATTATATACACTTATTGATGATAAAACCCTTTGTGATGCAGCAATTGCAACCTGTTTAT
>JAQICP010000057.1 GCA_027858555.1 Vallitaleaceae bacterium | reverse complement strand
GAAAGTTTTATGAAAGATGAAAGTATGAATATAGGAGACTTTGTTTTGGCAATAGGCAAACCATTACAGGAGCTACAAAGGGAGATTATTGCAGAGACAATAGAAGGTATAGATGAAGCATATAGAAATTCAGCATACCGCAAAAAAAGGCTATGTTATTGATCACTCGAAAGATAAGAATACGTTTATGAGTACTTGTGGTGAAATCAAATATGAGAAAGAGCGAAGATGTTGTTATCCAAGCGATAATGAAGGATGTCCACACCCTTGAGTTACCATCCCTATTACCAGTGGTAAAGAAAAAGAAGCAGATTAAAATACTGTATATAAACGCAGATGAAGATTATGTGTCATTGCAATTCGAAAAAGAAAAAGGTGACTTGAGGGTAAATGAGAAAGGTTATAAAAGTAATACGGTAGAACCAAGACTGGCTTGTATATTTGAAGGCATTGAAAAAGAAAGTCCAAAAAGCAAAAGAAATAAATTGGTGAACAAACACTATTTTTTAGGCGTTTATAAAAAAAGCGAAGGGATCTGGGAAGAAGTATTAGAATACATAGACACAGTTTATGATGAAGAATACCTTGATGCAGTATACATAATGGGAGATGGGGTATCATGGATCAAAGCAGGCGTAGATGTACTTGGAGCGAAATGTCACTTTGTGTTGGACAAGTTTCACCTGAATCAGGCAATAACGAGGGCCATCGGACACCTTGGTGATTCAATTAGTGATGCACGTACAGCCATCTATGACAGGATTAGTTTAGAGGATGAAGCGCAAGTTAAAAAGGTGTTTAACATAGCCCTAGAATGAGTAGATAGTGATAATAAGAAGGAGCAGATTAGAAGAACAAGCGTCTATATAAAAAATTATTGGAAAGCCATCATCAGACCTAATAATGATGAATATGCAAGGATGGGATGTAGTGCAGAGGGTCAAGTAAGCCATCTACTATCATCAAGATTAAGTAGTCGACCCAAAAATGGCTAAATTAAGAGCGTATGTGGCTAACAGAGGAAAAGTATGTGATCTATTCAAATACAAAGAAGAAAAACAACAGCGCATAATTCAAGAAGAGATAAGAAAAGAAGTAGATAAGCAGATTAAGCGAAAACAACAAATCTATACCGATACATGAAATCATGAGACAATTGCAGCCAGTATCGGTTAGGTTACAGGCATGTATCAACTTACCAAGAAACTAAGGGGTATCTGCGGCAAAAAGATATGTTAGATAAGAATAATCAAATCTTATGAAATCATAACAGGATTCTTCTATTTTTTTCCGAAAGTAAGTTAGCGCTACCTATAACAGTCCCTATTTGATAATGATTCTCATTTATGATATAATGACATTAACAGCAAATTAATTAAACAATCATAATACGATCGGAGGCCAATTATGAAATTAAAACTATTTATAGTCACATTACTAAGTCTTACTTTACTAGGTTCATCACTAGTATTAGCAGATAATGGCTTTGAGTACATTCAATCACGTCTTGACGGTACTTTGAATTTTCTAGTTGATGGTGAATCATGGTATCCACAAGACGTGGATGGCTCTACCCTAACACCCATTGTTTACAATAATCGGACTTATATTCCGGTACGTTCTTTATTAGAACACACTGGGGCAGGTGTTGATTATATAGCAGATACTCGTACTGTTGTACTAGATTTTTCCACAGTGCAAAGTGCTGGTGGAATTGACAAATCAAGCCCAGTATTGATGACTCGTCTAAGCAAATCAAGCCCTAACAATGATGGCGTCATCAACGAGGCAACTTTAAACTTCTCACGTAATCCGGATTATCTTGATCTAGATTCTGATGGTGATGGAATCTCAACTAGTATAGAATATACTTATGACCTTTCATCTGATGTTACCATTGAAGTTGATGGTAAGATGACTGATATGAGCTTAGATGAGTTGGTACATTCTGAAATATTATGGGCTTTAGAATCTGGCGGACAAGTGGATCTTCGTTACAACCCTGATGCGGATAAGGCTATTACTGCCCTTAGCATCAATACCACTCAAGATGATACTGAGGAGGCCATTAAATTGGCAAGTATAATAGATATTGAAATCGAGATCTCTGGTCCACCTTATGTGATTACAATACATATTACATACTAGATAATTTTTACAAGAAGGGGCTGTCCACTGAGAAGTGTGGCAGCTTTTTTTGATATTAATATTGGATACATGGACATTCTTTATTGAATCTATATTGTTCCTAACTGGTAATTTTATGCAGGTTTCTAGATTAAGTAGTATCGGAATAGCCATATTTCTCTTATTATTGGTTCTTGATACGCTTAAGCATTTAAACATCGTTATTGAAAAAGATGTCGATCAGCTCATTACCTCCAGAGAAAAGTTATCTTTTAGACTTACTACATTTGACTTAACTAACCTGAAAAATATTAATGATACCTATGGACATGCCTCTGGTGATCAAGTATTAAAGGCTTTTTATAATAACCTAGTAACTGCCTTTGGGTCTGATTCTAATTGTTATCGAGTTGGTGGCCATGAATCAGATGTATACCAAAAAAACCCCAGAAGAGTATATAATCTATATAAGTGATTGGTAAGGTTTATACCCTGGGAAGAATTATCTTATAGCCTTTTAATAATTTTTACTGATTCCAATCATGATGAACTTTTTATGGTTCATATTTGACAATACCGATTATTTTATGGTATCATTAATTCAAATTATATGGATTAGTAGAGGTGCATTTTTCATTAGTACCTAGTGGACATATTCAGGTATGGCTGAAA
>JAQICP010000055.1 GCA_027858555.1 Vallitaleaceae bacterium | reverse complement strand
ATTGGCAACATTTTTTTTATAATCTTCCAGCTCGATTGCCGTTCTATATGAGGCATATACTAGATCTTCGTCTACATAGTGAGCCACGACGGCATATGCTTCATCAATCCCTGCTTCTGAATAATACCTGGATACCTTACCTCTGAGATCGTTATATTTCATATTGATGTTCATAAAACTCATAGAAATTAACGCAGTGCCAAGTACAGTGAGTACAACAGACATAATCAGTACCATCAGTAATGTAGAGCCTTTACTATTTTTTAAGAAAACTAATTTTTTCATACATTCACCTTGCCTTTTGAACACTAGTCATATATCTTAGTTGCACTCATTGTGGTTAAAACTTCATTGGTGTTTTCTTTAATCACTTGAATTTCAATCTTAGATATATAGTATTCTGCTGAGTTGCGTTCCATAATATTGTAATTAGCAATTACCAATCCATAGTCGGTTTCAATAATCGGGTAAACATAATCTTCTGATTCCCTCAGTATAAATGCAGAAAACGTTGTGTTGTTAAGTTGAGTAATTTGAAATGTCAATGTTGCGTCTTTATTGGATGCTGTTTCTTTTACATCTTCTTTAAGTACATTGGCATGTATGATGATATTATCAGGATTTGTATCATCAAGTGTGATTGGTAGTAAATTAATTAAATCGCCTGAAGATATATCCATTATTTTTATACTTGTACCATCAAGCTCAATGTTATAACTATAATCTACCCCATCATCAATATCCAAATGTTTGAAATCATTTTCCAGACTATCATGTTCGTAAAATGATAACGTAGGTTTACCAACTAGGTTATAATCGAGATAGATGATCACATCCCCATCAGTGTCTGCAATCTCATCAGCAATAGCAGGTTTAGATACAGCATAATCGGATTCACTTTCATAAATCGTACGGTCAATACTTAATTGTACCTTAAGACCTTCTGGTATTGCAGGTAAGCCGTCCAAATAAGCATCCGCGTCAATAGAAGTACTGTCAAGCGTTATGGTGTCACCAGTTAAAAATAAGGTCTCGACATCTTCAAATGATCAGATTCGAATATTTACAACAAATAATTGAGCCATTTGATTGGCTTTTAGTTGTTCTTTTGCCTCGATGGCATCTTGAAGGGAACCTAAAAAAACCATTGAAATAGGCGTCACAATAATACCCACAATTACAATGGTAATAATGGCTTCAACTAATGTGAAGCCACTATTATTAACTTTTATAAAACTGATCATTCTATTATATACAGTCTTTATTTTCTTAAATACATGACAGTTCTGATAATTCATGTCACTGGTCATATCACTAGTTACATCATTATCTACGTGATTTTTCATATGATCACCTCTTAATGGATTGCGACTGGTCCCTCTGAAGTCAATGCAAGTCGTGGATCCTCAAAATCCTCTGAGTAATAAACAATATTAACTACCATGTCTGTTTCATTAATGATAGATAAGTCTAACCCACTTACATCTGTCTCATCCAATCTGTCTGCACTAAATATTTGTATTTCAAGTTCTTCCCCAGGTTCAAAAATATAACCTTGCGTGTAGTTTGTAGGATAGGATATTGTTCCAACTTTGTATCTATAATAATACACACCATCTACTTGGTAGAAATTAACCTCACCACTTGATACTTTATCATTATCTTCTAGTATATAAGTAAGTCCTGCCGGATCACCTGATTTTCCTAGAGTTGTCGTTGTTCTATCTGATTGCGTTGGATCTAGGAATATGAAGAAATCTGCAACATCTTCTTCAGAAGTACCAAGTGCCGTGGAAACATCATATGCTGATGAATAGGCGTCATATGGTTCAAAAACAGAATTCTTACCATGGTCAAATTCACCTAAAGAAGCCTCAATATTCTCTCTTTCAAATAAACGAAGACCGTAACTACTTAAATTGATGGATGTTGTTAATTCTCCTGTAGCCACATTAGAAACTAGCGTCAAATCTCGAAGAACCATTCTACTTTGATTATTATTCACATAATTCAATAATTCTTTAAGTTGATCGTAGGTACAAGTCACCTGTGTCGTTAACGATGCACGAATACCATATTCATTGTTTTCCGGATTAGTAGCATCCTCGAAAGATGTTTCTACTAATTCTTCAGTCATCGTAAATGCAGTTACTTCAAGCCCTAGTGTCTGTTCCATATCATATACCAAAGCAATAGTATTCTCTTGTGGCAAGTTTTGTGGCAACAAGCTAGCAAGTCGATTTAACTCTTCTTTAGCAATTTCTATACCAGCAACATACTCGTCCTTTTTTTGTAACTCTTGTACAAGACCATTATACTCTGTTTGCAAAGTTGAAACTTCTGATTTCAATAGTGTCTCTTTACTTACCATAGACTTATAAGGCACAAAATAATAAACGCCAAATACAATCACTATTGCCATTACTACTAACATAATCTTAGATGAATTAGTCAATTGTATCACCTCCATATAAACAAACTACATTGAAAGTGACAAATCCTGCGTCACCAGCTGTAATCGTAGTATCCGTTAAGCTCGGAACAAATACATCAACAAAGCCTGCATCTTTAAGGGCTACAATGAATTCTGCTACTGTTAATTTGTCTTTGGCAACGCAATTCATAGAAAGTCCTTCTTCAGTATTAACCACATTAAGGTAAAATACATCTTCTGGCATAATCGTTTCCATCAAGGAAAGAATTGCTGTGAAACTGTCAGTTGAACTAAGTGAACTATTAAGTATTTCTTGTCTGAACATAAGACGATTATTAACACTGTTATATTCAGTTATAATTTCTTTAATTGATTGTGCATTTTGAATATCTGTGGTCAGTTTTGCTTTATTATCTTCTAATTTTGATATGTTGCTATATTTGAAGTAAGTTAACATTATAATCGGTAAAATAACCAGTATGGCTAGCAAAACCAAAGTGCGTTTTTTAGTCTGGCTCTCAGCCTTGGCCATCATTGATTTAGGGACTAAACTAATATCTGAAAACATTGCCCCTA
>JAQICP010000573.1 GCA_027858555.1 Vallitaleaceae bacterium | reverse complement strand
TGTGAGAAATCTGTTGATTCCCAATTAGAGATAATGGAAAAATATACAGAAGTACATAAAGCTCATGCAGGAAGTACAAAAGAAAAACGTGAAATAGAGTGTATAAAGGTTTTATATCCAAGACTTTTTAGAAGCATCGTTTTTACGGATAAAATTGTTGGAAGATTAGACTTTTTGCCAATTGGATTTGGTTCAGTTACCTCGTTAGGTGGAGTAGGACATTATTGTGTATTTCAGAAACTGCTTGCATTTAAAGACTTGGTAGATAATGAAAAAGATAAATTTAGAGTAGATGCTATTTATGATTATTGGGTAGATCATGATATTAAGACTATTTATTGCAATGAAGTTTTGACAGATGCTACCATCGGTAGATTTATTAGTACTGAGTTTCCCTTAATTGCAACAGCAAGGTTGTCTGGTATGATGCTTGATTATCCTAAACTACTTAATAAAGGGATTAATGGACTTAAAAATGACATAATGGAGCAACAAAAAAAAGAGCCAACGAATGCCTTCTACGAAGGTGCTCTTGAAGGATTAAACTTATTCACAGAATGTGCTTTATTCCTAGAACAACAGGTGCTTAAAGAAATAGAAGATGCTTCAGAAGAAAGAGAAAATGAACTTATTAAAATGGCTAATGCACTTAAAAAGATTAGTACAGATAAACCAGAGAGCTTTCATGAAGCCCTTCAACTTATATGGCTATATGCTTTGATGTCGGGAGTCATTAACTATGGAAGACTAGATGACTATCTAGGTCCATACATGTGTCGTGATATTGATAGTGGCAAAATCACAGAAGACGATGCCTATGATTACCTATTGTCTTTGTGGACAATGATTGAGAATAGAAGAACAACTGTAAATGGAAGAATCATTGTTGGTGGTAAAGGTAGGAAAAATCCTAAGGAAGCAGATAGGTTTCTACGAATTGCTATGAAAGTAGCTAAAAACACTAAATTTGTTGAACCACAATTTACACTTAGATTTGATAAAGAAACCCCTGATGATATTTGGGAGATGTCAATGGATGCTTTGGGTGCAGGAGCTACTTATCCAACGCTCTATAATGATGATGTAAATGTACCCGCTGTGTCATATGGTATGCGAATAAATGAGGAAGATGCAAAACAATATGTACCTTTTGGTTGTACGGAATTTGTAATTCAAGGAAAGAGTACAGGAACACCAAATGTTTGTATTAATATTCTTAAGCTCCTCAATATATTTATGAATGAGGGTATAGATCCAATGGATGGTATTGATAAGTCTAGTGGATATAGGATAAGAAAACTAGATAGTTATGATTCTTTTGAAGATTTTTATGTTAGTTTCAAAGAATTTTTAAATGTATATCTAGACATGTCAGCAGATGCACAATTTCACTCATATAAAGTAATGGATAGATATGTATCGTTCCTTTATCAAAGTATATTAACAGATGACTGTATAACATTAGGTAAACCAATTCTTGGTGGTGGTGTAAAATATCTTGGTGGTACGAATGAAACTTATGGTAACATTAATACTTCTGATTCATTATGGGCAATTAAACATTTAGTATTTGATATTAAAAAGTATAGTTTAGATGAATTAAATAGAGCAGTGCTTGCTAATTTTGAAGGTTTTGAAAATATACAAAAAGATTGTTGGAACTGTGATAAGTATGGAAATGATCTTGATACTGCAGATAATATGGCAAATGATTTGTATGAATTTGTTGCGAAAGGTGTCAGAGACAGAGGTATTAAGTTAGGTATGCAGTACTTCCTAATTGTCATTAGTAATAATCAATTAAATACTGAATGGGGTCTTAATACAGCAGCTTCTCCAGATGGAAGACATAAAGGCGTGTATATGAATCCTGCGAACAATCCCCAAGGTGGAGCTAACACTAGTGGCCCAACAGCAGTGTTGAATTCCTTAGCTAAGTTTGATGCCAAGTACCATGCAGGTTCTGTTCAAAATATCAAGTTCTCAAAGTATATGTTTAATGAGAATAAGGGAATTATTATAGATCTATTTAAAACATATTTTGAAAAAGGCGGCTCACAAGTGATGGTAACTGTAATTTATAAAGGTGTACTTGAAGACGCAGTGAAAAATCCTGAAAAGTATCCAGATCTAATCGTCAGGGTAAGTGGTTTTTCGGCAGTATTTGTTAACTTGTCATCAGATGTTCAAAAAGAACTTCTTAGCAGAGTTATGTATGGATAGGATAGGTGTAAGGTATGGAAGAAAGTTTGTTGGTAATTGATATTGAGCGCTTTGCAATTCATGATGGACCAGGGATTCGAACAACAGTTTTCTTGCAAGGTTGTCCATTACATTGTCTTTGGTGCTCTAATCCAGAATCACAACACATTAAATCAAGATTGCTATTTAATGAAAGTAAATGTATTGGATGTGGTAAATGTTATGATGCTTGTGACTACAATGCAATAGAATTTGCGAATAATAGACCTGAATTTTTTAGAGAAAAGTGCGTTGGATGTAGGCGATGTGAAGAAGCTTGTCCTACTAGTGCAATACACTTTTCAAGTAAAAAGATGTCACCACAAGAAGTATTGGATATTGTACTGAGAGACAAGGACTATTTTGAGAGAACTAGTGGAGGGATAACTATTAGCGGTGGAGAAGCCTTTGTTCAATTTGAAGGATTTTACGAATTGTTAAAAATTAGTAAATTAGCAGGAATCCACACAGCAGTTGAAACATGCGGTGAATACGATATAAGTTTAATTGAAAAGACTTTGCCTTATCTGGATCTTTTTCTTTTTGACTTGAAGCATGTTGATGGGAATAAATTAAAAGAATTTACAGGAGGAAATTTAGATATAATCCTTGGAAATATTCAGTATATAGCTAAAAATGCACCTGAGAAACTACAAGTTAGAGTACCAATTATACCAGGATTTAATCATAATGAAGACGCTATTAAACAGATTTTTAATAAAGCACTTGATATTGGTGTTAAATCAATTATGTTACTACCATATCATACGTTAGGTATGGATAAGTATAAACAGCTAGATAGGAAATATCCATTGGAGTGTAAAAAAAGTCTGAGTAAAAACATACTGGAAAGATATATTGGCTTAGGAAAGACTTTAGGAATTGATGTGAGAATTAGTTGAGATAGAAAAATTTAGATTTGCTACATTATAAACAAGTTTTAAAGTTCAGAGATTTAATGAAAGAGTAAGTGTTGATTCTCTATCAAATGTCCATTTTGATAAAGAATTAATCGAAGAGCTACAAGATAGT
>JAQICP010000548.1 GCA_027858555.1 Vallitaleaceae bacterium | reverse complement strand
GCGATACCTTTTTGTTTAGTGAAGTCTGCCATGTAGGCTACTTGGTGCGGATGTATATTTTGTAGCGGTAACAAGTCTTTATTTGTTTCCTTAGCATCAAAACAGATGGGGATGCCTTGAACTACACCGATATAATCAACTGAACTTCTTTTTTCAAAGTATGCCTCTGAAATGTTACCCTTTTCAGGATTCAACTTGACTGGCGTTATCGGTGTAGGGATTTTTTCAACTAAAGCTAACCCTTGTTCTCGATATTTGTCATTAGTGATGTTAATATATGATTCTAATGTTGAACCGCGCAAACCTCTTTTTGCCCAAGTACTCATTGATGCTCCTTAATTGATTGAATTGTATTCTCCACTGTGCGCACGATATCTATGCGTTGATCATTTTTTAATGAGTCAAGCATTGAATCGGATAATTCATTGGAATGATGCCGCAAACTGACAATGGCATTGCGTTGCAATCTCTTTTTACCAATCCAACCAGCCGATGTTTTTTTCAAAGTGTTTTTGAAAGTAGCATTATCTATATCTATTACTGAGGCACTGTCCACCGTACTATCTAATTGGTGATATCGGTTAAAAACAACTTGATTCTCGATCAATTCGCTTAATGAAATAAGATTCATATTGCTCTGTTTGCTATAGTTTTCATATGCTCTTTGGGTATATGGACAAGCCATTTGGCAATAATCACATCCATATATATTGCGATTCATATGATCCATATCCCAAGAGCTTAATTCTTTCTTTTGTGTAAGATACGATATACACACATTCACATTAATTGTTCTATCTTCATTGATTGCAGAATTAGGACATGAAGCTATGCATTTGTTACAACCGATACATAGATCATCAAGTTCTGATAGGTCAACCAAATCGTCAATTAATTCTAGCTCAGTTAGTATTAAGCCAATATTGGTACTTGTTCCATAGTTTTCGTTTACCAAGAAACTATTACGACCAATAATACCTAACCCAGCCTTAACTGAAAGGACTCTTTCCGGCAATTGATGTGTATCACATAGGGCAACGGACTTCACTAAGAATGTTTCATCTATGTATGCTTTAATCTTATCTAGATCGGCACCAACAAGTTTGTGATAGTCATACGACACCGATGCCTCAGATATTCTACCTTGATTTGGTAATAGTGACGAATTCGAATGTCCTTTTAAAGGGTATGGTAATAGAATGGCAATACAAGACTTTGCCGATGGCAAGTAGGTATAGGCCACTTCCTCCCACTGCTCTAATTGATCCATTGATAAAAAACCTACAGCATCAATCCCTATGGAATTAGTAAAACTTGTCATACTTTCTCTTATGGTCATTCTATCACCTTTTTAACGAAATAAATCTCGCTGGCATGTTTTATATATTAGTGGCAAGTCAACACAATATGTATGGTTAGACATATATTCAAGGTCACCTGGCATGTCTTTAAATGTAACACTTGATACATGAATCAGATAATGATTCAGACCATAGTGTTTCTTGAAAAACAAATTCGTAGAAGACTCACCAAACTTTTTATCACCAATAATCGGATGCCCGATTTCTGCGAGTACTGCTCTTACATTATGTACAATGCCATTATGCATGGTTACCATGATCTCAGTATAAGCCCCATTAGTTTTAATTGGTTTAATAAGACCATTCTCAATGCTTGTCTCTTCTTCAATGAGTCCTGTACATATGGTTCTATAATTAATCTCAATATTACTATGACTCATTGCATAATTAAGGCCTTGTAATGATTTGATATCTTTTCCACTGATAATGATACCACTACAATTCTTATCAAGATAATTAGTGATTCCTAGTTGATACCCAATCATATCTTTAGTCTCAGAAGATAAGTAATAGGCAATATCTTGGATTAGACTATGTTTTAATTTTTTAGAACGCGATGGTAAGCCTATAGGTTTATTAATTAATAAAACACAATCATCTTCATATATAATGTTTAAGTTATGATGATAAGGATGCCCCATAGAATCATCATAATAATTAGCCTCAATCAATTCAAGAGGTCTTGAGAATTCAACGAACATATCTTGAGACACGTATATTTTAATCATATCATTTGATTTAAGTGTTTCTTTGCCTGTAATCTTTTGATCATTAAGTTTAATTATTTTTGTGCGCATCATTTTCCTCAGAAAGCTGGTTGATAAAATCGGCATAAGCGTCCTAAGATAAGTCATAATATTTTGGTTTTCTTCGATACTAGTTATCTGAAATTGCTGCATCATAATCACCTTATAATGAATTATTTTTTATAACTTCTAATAAAGAGAAGTTAGTTTCTTTATCCTTGGAATCAGTTATGTGCTTAATGAAAGTTTCTGGATTATCGGTTAAGATGCACATCACCTCATAGCCTTTTGCGTTATATAATTGTAC
>JAQICP010000545.1 GCA_027858555.1 Vallitaleaceae bacterium | reverse complement strand
GTACGATAGAATCATGAATCTATCAGAAAATCAAATACTGAATGTGTTAAGAAATCAAAAAGCATTCAATATTGATCAGGCCAATAATGCCAGTTGCCTGCCAGAACAAAGTGTTCAGGTTACTTCGGATGTAGAAAAACTAGATACACAAATCAAAAAAATATTAGAGCAAAACAACATAGAGCCAAGGACTGAAACCATAGGGATTGTTAAAAAAGCCATTGCATCCAATATTCCTTTGGATGAAAATACATTACTTAAGCTTAGGACCTTGATAGGTAGTTCTGGGGACGGACTTCAAAGTTCAACCGATAGTAATGGGCGTATGGCACAACATGTAATAGGAGAAGCCCAAAAAAGTGTTGCAAATGATGCTGAAAAATTACACGCACTCATAAAACGTGCTGCAGAAAACATCTTGCATAAAATTCCAACCGCTCAAATCAAGTTGCCACTTAAGATTACAAGTAGGGCAACGGCTCCTAAAGAAGTGGTAGAGCAGTTAGTTAAAAATGTTAATACGTTCAAAGACCAACAGATCGTCTCAGTCATCAACAACGACAAGGTTATGAATATTAAGAATCTTGTAGAAGCCATGGCTGACATGAATTCGAAAAATCAGAATGATGCGACTCAAACCATCACCAGTGAAGGCCAAGGGGCGCGTATTTCTTTAGATGAAAAACTAACCAGTATAAGCATGGTCATAGACCGATTAATGAAGGATACCAACAACTTCAAGTTAGATCAGTCCGTTGAAATGACCGTGGACACCCTTAATACCAACGCAAAAACCATGGTAAGTGAAACCGGTGAATTGCAGTTCATCAAGAGCACGATCTGCATAGAAGAATTGCGTCTTAAGATGACCTATGAAGCGGCTTCTAGATTGTATGAGAAGGGCATTGATGTTGCCACTAAACCAATTGAAGATGTGGTAGAACACCTTAAAGTTCTTGAGCTGGAGCAATATGCCAGCGCACTTAAGGTGCATCAAGTAACTGAAACAGAAGGTAATCTTCGACAAATGGAAACCACCATGACGGCGGTTACTAGGCTTTCCTATACATCTACTCAGGTAAAATTCAGGGTGCTAGCAGGTGAAGAAAGTTTCACTTTAGAAGCTATTACTAGAGAGCAAAGTATGACACTTGTAGCCAAAGAAGCAATGAGTCGCTATGATATTATGGGGACGGAGGTCAGACCTGATCTAGGGGACCGCATTGAACGGACATATGATCAGATCGGACCAATCCTTAAAGAGCTGGGATTAGAAGTTTCAGATGAGAACACCCGTATTGTTAAGGCATTAGCAGCCAATGAGATGGCACTGACCGTAGAAAATATCGAAAGCCTAAAAGCCATAGACCTTAAACTAAGCCAAATAACAGACACCCTTAGACCTACTATTGTAGCTAGTATGATTGGAGACGGTATCAACCCTATGGGCATGGATATTGATGAAATGCTGGAATATATGAAGGGTTATTCAGATGCTTTTTTGAATACTGAGTCCGAGCAGTTAGCGGAAGCCATACTGGATCTTAAAAATGAGAATACCTTATCAGAAGATGAAAAAAGTAGTCTGATCGGTATCTATAGAATGCTTAGAACGATTGCCGGTTCAAAAGGACAAGCGGCTTCTTTCCTAGTGAAAAAGCAGTTACCACTGAACCTTAAAAACCTATTCGAGGCAGCTAAGTATATGCAGACTACAAAAGGTAAGCGGGAGCAGATCAAGGCGACCATCGATGATGATTTCGGCCTACTTGACAGGGTTAATTACAAGGGTGACAAAATCAGTGAGCAGATAAAAACAGCCCTAAAAGATAATCATATGGCAAGTACTCAGACCAATGCCGCATTACTTGAAAACATGAGTGAACAACAAGTGAACTTAACTTCTAAAAACATATTGGAAGCCACCAATCACCAATTGAAATTAGACCAGTTCTTCTCTAGCTTTAGTCATCAAAAGATGATGGCACTTGACCAAGAAGGTATTCTAAAAGACTATGAAAAACCATTAGAAGATCTGACCCACGAACTTAAAGCTATTAAAGATGGTGGCAAGGTCGAGACTAAAGAGATATTAAACAGACTAGCGGACTTGGTTAAGATGGATATTCAAAGCCTGAAAACTTTTGAAAAATATGGACTAAAAAGTACAACAGCTCAATTGTTGACCCATTTCACACTAAAAGAAAATCCTCATGAATTTTCAGAGGTGCTTAACCGCATGTTCGAGAATATGAGTAAAGAAGGGGTGGACACGAGTTCCCTTCGAGGACAACTTAACAAACTTTCAGAAGGTAATTTGGGACAGAAGCAATTAGAATTATTAGAAGAAGTAAAACCGGAAATCAATCAATTAAGAGATACTGGCACCAATAAAGGTTACTCACAAGGCGAGCAAATGCAGCGAGATTTTGGCAGTTCCAATCAATTGATCGAGTATCAGCAACGCTTATTTCAGAATGAAGATTATTATCAGATACCTGTTTGGATGGATGATCAGTGGGTACAATTGAACTTGTATTACCAGAATCATGGCAGTGAGGCGGATTCAAAACCAGAAGATGAGATGGACATCTACCTGTTCTTTGAAACTAAGAATCTAGGACAAGTTCAGAGTCATATGCATCTGAAGGAACGCCATATGCAGTTTAGCATCTACGCTGAGCAGAAGGAAGATCAAGCCTTGCTGAAAAATTATGGTGAGCAGATTACAGAGATTATCAGTAGCAGTGTATTCGAATTAGATGGGATCTCTTACGATCATTTTGAAGCAAAAAGTCCTATTGATGAAGGACTGGATGCACCGACCATTAATGCAATCAAGTATGTGGATTCAAAATTTGTGGCAGTAGGATAGACAAAATAGTAATAGTAATCATAGGTGGATTTGAAGTCCGTCCCCAGAGGAAAGCAGGTAAGTTATGGAAAAAGCAAGAAAAGAAGTACCAAAAGAAATTTGTGAGATAGCTAAGTCTTTAGCCTCATTAGTCCATGAAATCGACCAAGAA
>JAQICP010000387.1 GCA_027858555.1 Vallitaleaceae bacterium | reverse complement strand
ACCTAAGTATGAAAAAAATAACGATATACTCATCAAAGATTGATTGTCTTCTTTCAATCTGACATACAATGCAAGATACATAATTCCTAAGGTTCCTATTGAAATCATATCAAGAGAATTCAAATAGAATAATGCCCTTATTTTGTTCGTATCAAAAAGTATAAACCATTGCTCAATTGTTGCAGGGTAATTATCCCAAGAAATAAACATAAGTTGGCAGAGATAAAAAAATATAGTGATAAATGGTGCTGCCCCACCGAGTCTATAAAGCAATTGCCAATCTTTATTTGTTTTCATAATTTTTGCCTTCCTATCTTCTTATAATCGAATTATTAGTACCCTTGCTTGTTTTATCGCATACTTTATCTTATTACACCTTGTTTTAGCATATCTGAAAGCGTCACATCTGGATGATGGTAATCTTTTCCATTGGTCTTACACCAATGATGGATTGCGCCCTTAGGACACCATTCGTCGCAAGCTAGGCACATTTCACAGGTGTGCTGCCATGTTGGCTTATCATCAACCATAATAATATTTCTCACTGGGCAGACTTTTGCACAGGTACCGCATCCATTACAATTCTCATCCACAGTAATCGATGTATCCGTTATGGGTATCATCTGCCTGAAGTTTAGCTTTGTTTTGCCCCCTACTTGAGCCGTTTTTCTAAGGTGCTGTATATAAAAATTACGAAGAAAAAAATACATGGGCGTCATGAAGCCATTAAATAGAATCTTGATCAGTTTATATGGATTCTTTTTTTTGCTTATGATTAATTCGCACATTGGTTCAGCTTTTTTCTTCCAGGTGATAAACATTTCATTCTGATTTTGATTCATCAACTTAGATGGATAGGACAGGTTATTCATAGGCAGTTTTATTGTAAATTCTGCTGTTAGATTTCCCCCTAAGGACTTGATTAGTTTGCTGAGCCTTCTAAGGGTTGGAAGTGCGTTTACCAGTTCAAATCCGCCACAAGTAGCGACTGCAAATATATATTTTGTGTCTATATTTTCTAACTTTTCCACGAATTGCTCAACTATCAAAGGTAGACCGTGGAGCTGTGCCATATAACAAGGAAATACGATTCCAACGCTATCCGCTTCAGTTTTTATGATTTCCTGATCTATCCCCGAAGACATGGAGATCAGCGTTCCTTTTACTTCTTGGGCGATATCTTTTGCTACCGACAGTGAATTGCCCGTGCCTGAAAAATAGTATATATCCATTTCCATACCTGTTAGCCTCCTATTATTATACTTAACTTATACTTGTTTGTTACTTTCTCAACATCCGCAGTGTCATCAAGTACCACTCTAATACCTTCTATATTGCTACTGTACCAATTATCATTCCACTAATGCTAATTTCTGATTAGCTATATCTTCTACCGTAGCAAATGGGTGGCTATAACGTCCATTGGTTTCGGTGAATTTTCTAATCTGTGCTGCTTGCTCCGGGCAATAATTAATACAGGCAGCACATCTGAAACATTTGACAGATTTTTGCCATACAGGTACAGAATCTATCATCCTGATTTTCCCAGATGGGCATACTATCTCGCAAGTTCCGCAACCTATGCATTTATCATCTGCGTAGAGGTCATCATTACTGGCGTGGGCTAGGCCAGCTATTGGTATTATTAAGAACTTAGGTATTTTTGATGTGGCTGTTATGTCTTTTTCATTACTTTCAACTTGACTGCCTACTATACTGACAATTTTTTCAAGCTCAAGTTGCATATTTGAGTCGGCTAATTCTATCTCTTCTTTTGTTGGCACTTTGTATTTGAACTTGCAACTATTAGATGGCATCTGTATGTTGAATGTTCCGTTCAATTTACCATGCTTTTGTTTCAGTATTTTGTTGATTGCCCGAAATGCGGTATGACTTGTACCAATACGACTAACTATTGCATATTTATTATCACTTTTTTTTGGATCGAGTTTATTAACAAATTGCAAAACAGGTATTGGTATGGCTGTCATGTATATGGGAAATATGAGTCCAATTGTATCTGCATCACTATAGATCACTTCCTGTTCTAATGCTCGAACCATGGGTACTATAGTAATAGTATCTTCACTCAGTGCTTCCAATTTTGTTGCTAGATTTTTTACGATATGCATTGAATTGCCTGTTCCTGTAAAATAGTACAATACTGTTTTTCCCATAACGACCTCTCTCTTAATACTGATTAACATTGACTTGTATAGGTGATACTGGCTTTGGTGCTTTATTATAGTATTACTTTGGTGAAATATTTCAAGTGTAATATGTTGGCTTCACACATTAGCCTAACTATATCGGATTAACTAGATTAGTTTCACTATGCAAAATTCAACTTATGAACCTATCTATTTCTGTCTCGCAATATCTTCCACAGTTGCAAAAGGATGTGGGTATCTGCCCCTCTTTGTCGTATAGGATTTCATCCATACTTTCGAGAGAATCTGAACGGCTCTGACAGGACAATAATTCAAACAGGAATAGCATAAGTAACAAGTGGTGTTATTTTGCCACACCGGTTTATCCCCATCCATCCTGATTTTCTCAGATAGGCACACTTTCTCACATATAC
>JAQICP010000382.1 GCA_027858555.1 Vallitaleaceae bacterium | reverse complement strand
TGATACTTTGTTGATACTTTGATATCACTTAAGTTAGCCTATCCTGATTACTGCCAAAAGGTTCTTTCATACATTTTATAATCATAATCATAACACCAATATTCATCCATATATCACCTATGCTTATGGATTTAGGAAACGGATAAGGCCTTTTGATATGGATGATATCTGCCAAGAATTTAAGTCTTGTGTCCTCAACCAATAAATCATGAGCTAAATCTTTCCCAGCCCTCATATACTCGATTTGTTCAGGTTTAATTAAGTCACTAATCCGAAGCAAGTCAACTGGCATTCTGCCGCCATTAAAGAGGATCACAAGTCCATTAAGGAATAAACCAGTAATAATGAACCACATACCAGGAACCTTATGGTTGTAAATCGTAGTAAATAAAAGCAAGCCATATATAAGGATTTTAATCAAAATTACACGTTGATCAACTATCGCCCATAATGGCTCTATCTCGTTTTTTCTAATGTACACAGTAATTACTTCAACTGCGCCTGCTACAACTATTAGATACCAGTATCTGATATCAATCTTTATTAAGTTCTCAAAACTCCCCTTAAGTATGAAACCTACTATGATTCCTACAACTATTGCCTCAACAAACATCTGATTCAAGCTCCCTTTGTTTCTTATAATAGATGACAAAAGCATCAATTACATCTGGATGAAATTGCGAACCTGACCCTTCAGTCATTCGATTAAATGCTTCTTGCTCAGATAACGCACCTCTATATGGTCTGTCAGATGTCATAGCATCATAAGCATCTGAAGCCGACAAGATATAAGATTCAATCGGCACATCAAATCCACTTGGAATAACTGGATAACCTTCTCCATTATAATGACCATGATGATACCTTACTATCTCTGATATTTCGTTCAGATTATGAACCTGCTCTAATATCTTAGCGCCTATTTCAGGATGTTCCATGATCTTAGAAAACTCACCAGCTTCAAGCTTAGTGGTCTTATTTAAAATCATATCCTCAACACCTATTTTACCAATATCATGTAAAACGGCTGCTGATTTTAATCGCTCAATACTTCTTTCTGATAACTGCATGATTTGACCAATATGGACCGCAACTTCAGAAACACGATGGGAGTGACCATTGGTATAATGATCCTTGGCATCCATTGCATTAGAAAGGGCTTGTATGGTACCTTGAAGGGCATCTTTGGTCTCTATATATAATTTAAAAGAATATCTAGCTAAAAGGAGTGGTCCAAAGAATAATACAACTGCAAAAACTTGTTGCCAATTATAAAGTATTGCAATAATAACACCAAGTGGCGAAAGTCCAAGACAATTAATTATAGTCCAAAGGTGCTCTCTCATGATTTTCTTAAATTTGATTTTTTGTAAAAGAGAAAATAGAGCAGCAAATAAAAATGTATCTACAACGATATACGTTATGATAAGTCCAAGTAATCCAATTACGTTATAATCAAGAAATGTTATATTTGAAAATTGTTTCCCCAGAAAGTCATAACTTAACCATGCTATAAAAACAGTGATGACACGTGATGACCCATTAAACAAAGTCTTATATAATTCGTGGTTAAAGAGATGAGATACCTTACCATTGTGCTTTCTAATTGGTAAAACCGCAGAAATGAATCTAATAATTACCGCTATAGCTGGCGAAAACACAATCACCGTTGCAATACTTATTGCAAATGAAACTGATATTACCGAATCGCGTTTTAACGTTATTGGTAAAGATTCAGCTACAACACCCAAAATCACAAAGAAAATAACCGCCCAAATATTATCGATTTTCACATTAATAATGCTATATACTAATAAACCTAATCCAATTACAATGATACCCAGAACATATACAAATGCTCTTTTTGGTAATTTCGTCATAAGCTCTCCTTCAAAATAATAGGCCGATTAATAGCTACATCCAAGCGTGATCTGCGCCGCCAGCAAGTAATAATGATAATACTGTGATTGCGATAGCAAATAATTTTCTTTTCATGAGATATAGCCTCCTAAGATTTCTCTGTTATTTTCGCTAGTATAACAGGCTATATCGCTTCGCTTA
>JAQICP010000375.1 GCA_027858555.1 Vallitaleaceae bacterium | reverse complement strand
GGGTCCGTGGTTTTACCCATATCAATGGTGATCACATGAATTTCCCTAATATTCATACTATTATCAAGATTAACTAAGATATATATGTTGTCGCCATCTTGAACAGTTTCATATGATTTAATCTTAGTGTTGTAGTAATTAGTTGCAAGGGTATTATCTTCCCTAGTATCAATACCATATAAGCCATTATCTGTTTCGTATATGACATAACCTTCATGACTTATAAAACTTTTAATGTCCCCAATGACTATTTCATTAGTAACAATAGTGCCTGTTGTGGTATCAATTATTAACTTGTTCAGATTGCCATTATCATAAAACAAGACCAGATCCGTATCATTCATAAAATAGCCCTCTAGGTTGGTTGCTTGGGATAAATCAGAGTCAATTAAGATATCGTTCAGTATATTGCCCATGCTATCAATTTTAAGGAGTCGGGTTTTTACGCCATCAATAGCAACGACGGTGATTGATTCGCCATCAGGTGCAGATAAAGTAAGCACATGGCTTTTAATGGTTTTTGAAAACCCATAATCTACTTCAGCCAATTTGATTTCACGGCTCATCTCATCTGAAGGTGCAAGTGATAAAAAATCAGCTGCGGTATATGCGTATAAACACATTAGTAACATGCCTATCACGATGATAATTGGCTGACTTGAAGTTATAAGCCACTTTTTAAATGTTCTTCTTGGTAATCTGTATCTTTTTTTATTATTCATATTTTCCTCCAAAGGTGCGCATTAGAATGGCATATTAATGCGCATCTATGTACATATCCATATATAGTTTAGTATGCCATTCTTTTGAAAGCACACACGCTTATTTTAAACTTTATCAAGTGTGCATACAAGTGATAATTTAATTATATACAAAGTAATAGCCTCTAATCAATATGACTAGAGGCTAGTAAAGTAATGTTCGTTATTTTTCTTTTGTAGAAGGCGCCTCGACTACCGGACTGTCAGTAGTTGACTTCACTGGACCTTCTTGAACTGATTTATCAGTTCCTAAAAATTCAGGTAGTTCCATGTTCATCCAACCCCCTTAGGTAAATATGATTTACTATTATTGTACTACTTAGAATCTTAGCTGTCAAGAATTTATCAATCCAATGATTTTCCTTAGTAAAGGGCTATTAATAGAAGAATTACTTGCAATATGTCAATATAGGTGATACTATAAGGTAAATTTAATTTACATATTGGCAATATATATGAATGCATATATGAAATTGAACAATTAGAAAAGTTGGTATTAACATGTATCCAGAAATGACACTAGGTCAAAAAGTTAAAGAAGCACGCATCCACAGACAGTTAACTCAGAAAGAGTTAGCAGGTGATTTTATAACTCGCAATATGCTAAGTCAGATTGAGAATGATATCGCAACCCCTTCTATTAAAACTATAGAGCATATTGCTAGTATTCTTGAAAAACCAGTCAGCTATTTTATTGATCACAATATTCAACGGGTACCTGAATCAGAGTTGATAGAAAAGATTATGGCATTATATGAGGATGAAGCTTTCGATGACAGTATTATTCAATTGGAGCAATATTTTGAAGAGCATCCAAAAGCAACATCCAAAAGATTTTTACGGAACATCTATATGAATTGCTGTCTGCAAGCAGCTAAAGTGGCTAAAACTAATCAAGACTTTGATAATTCAAAGCGTTATTATGAGAAGATACTTGCCTATGAAACTGATTTGATGTTTTATGATGACGCCATACTTTACAATATATATAGTGAATTAGCCGAGGTGAATGCTAGGATTGATACGGTAGATGAATCAAAGAGTTATGATGTTAAAGCAACTTATCTGGTTAATAAAATGGTAGCAAATCAGATTATCCAAGGCATGTACATCGCCTTTGTAGAAGGCAAATATGATAAAGTTATTACGAAGATTAGAAGTTTGGATACTAAAGACCTTGATAACCATAATAAGGGACGATATTTCATGATGATTGGTTCAGCCTACTATTACAAGGAAAGCTTTGAGATGGCAATCAAATATTTGGAGAAAGCCATCCCTTATTATCGTAGTGGTACTTATAATAGTATCATTACCATGATATATGAGGATCTGAGCAAGTGCTATTCGAATCTGGAAGATTATAAAAAGGCATATGAGTATTTGCAAAAATCCAAGCGTACTGAAGTAGTTAAGTGATTTTACATAAGCTTTAATAAATTGTTAGAAAGTCTAAATTCTTTCTCTAATGAGAGAGGGTATTTAGACTTTCTTGGTTTCTTACGATATCTCGATTCTATCAGATTATCGATTATATCCAAATCTGGTACCGGCAAGTGAGAGCCACACGGCATCGCATTCAGCCAGAGTTTTTGCACTGAGCGGTTCACCTTGAATGGAAGCGATATTCTGTTCAATCTGTGAGAGGCGGCTGACACCAGTTATGATGGTTGTCACGCTTGGTTGGGCGATACACCATTTTAATGTTAATTCGAGGATACTGATGTCTTGCCCCGAAGCGATTGTCATCAACTTCTCTATTGCGGTGAAATTCTCATCGGACCAATAACGGTCATAATATACGGCGTCATTGGAAAATCGTGTATTCTGAGTTGGAGCACCTGGTTTATGTTTGCCGGCTAATAGGCCAGCAGCAATTGGATTATAGATAGTCATTGCCATCTTATGTGCCTTAAGGAAGGGAATCAGTTCATTCTCTATACCTCTTGTTATCGGATTATAGACGTTTTGAGTGATAATTGGAGGGATATAATGATTTTTCTGACAGATGGCATGTATATCAGCGATTTGCCATGCCGCATAATTGCTGACACCGATATAGCGGATTTTACCGGATTTAACCAAATCAGTCATCGTGTCTAAGGATTCTTCCAAGGAGGTGTCGTTATCTGGTGCATGCATATAATATATATCGATATAATCCGTATCAAGTCTTTTGAGGCTGGCTTCCACTGAAGCAATGATATGGCGACGATTCAGACCCGAATCATTTGGATTATCACCCATGGGATAACGTACTTTTGTTGCCAAAATAATTTTTTCTCTTCGACCCTTGAGCCCTTTTCCAACTATTTTTTCGCTTTCCCCACCGTTGTATACGTTTGCGGTATCAAAGAGATTGATACCGTGCTCATAAGCATAGTCCATGATTTGAAGACTGTCGATTTCAGTTGTCTGTTTACCAAACATCATTGTACCAAGGCTGAGTATGGACACCTTGATATTGGTGCCGGTTAGTGTATTATATTGCATATTATACCTCCGTTACTTATTGTCGGTTATATAAAATAATATTGTGATGAATATGTTTTAGCACTAATGAAGGCTTAACAAATGGTGTAATCCTACTCTTTAATAAGCACCTTCATTATAGCTACTAATCATTATTATAGAACACTTCACTTTTAAATTAAAGTCTTAATACACTTATATGCTATCGATTAGTCCAAGGCATTTTGCGAATCAGTACCTTATCTAATGGGATACTGGAGATATCAATGGCAACTTAGTTGTCCATTGGAACTTTCCATGCCTAAACAACTTATCCTTATGTCAAAAGAAATATCGAAGAATAAAACGTGTACTGGAGGTAAACTTTGTTCTTGGCATGAACCTGGTCTTTGCATTTTATGGGTATTAGTATATAATATGGATAATGAAGCTTATGCTAAAGTGTAAGCCAAGAGACATGAATGGAGGAACTACAGGTGGCTAAACCATATTATATTACAACAGCGATTGCTTACACATCTAAAACACCACATATTGGGAATACTTATGAAGCGGTGTTAGCAGATAGTATTGCACGATATAAAAGAATGACAGGGTACGATGTATTTTTCATGACCGGTACTGACGAGCATGGACAAAAAATTCAACAACAAGCAGAGATTGAAGGCATCACACCACAAGAGCATGTGGATAAAATAGCAGGTGAAGTTCGTGAGATATGGGATTTTATGAATACCAGTTATGACAAGTTTATTAGAACGACAGATGCCGACCATGAATTGATCGTTCAAAAAATATTCAAAAGATTATTCGACCAAGGCGATATCTATAAAGGCAGTTACGAGGGTTTTTACTGTACACCCTGCGAGTCTTTCTATACAGAAAGTCAAGTTGAAGAGGGTATGTGTCCTGATTGTGGAGCGCCCGTTACCAAAGCAAGTGAAGAAGCTTATTTCTTTAAGCTGGGTAAATATGAAGAGCGTCTAAAACAGCATATTATTGATCATCCTGATTTCATACAACCAGAATCACGTAAAAACGAGATGCTTAATAATTTTATCAATAAGGGATTGCAAGACTTGTGTGTATCGAGGACTTCATTTAGTTGGGGCGTTCCAGTTACATTCGATGAAAAACATGTTGTTTATGTGTGGATAGATGCCCTGTCAAATTATATTACAGGACTTGGATACAATCCTGAAGGTGAAAGCGGTGAACTTTTTAATAAGTACTGGCCTGCTGATGTGCATCTCATAGGGAAAGATATTCTAAGATTCCATACCATTTATTGGCCAATCATGTTAATGGCCCTTGATGTGCCACTTCCCGGTAAAATCTTTGGACATCCTTGGTTAATGTTTGGAGAAGATAAGATGTCTAAGTCTAAAGGCAATACCATCTATGCCAAGCAATTAGTGGAGCATTTCGGTGTGGATGCTACAAGGTATTATGTCCTTCACGAAATGCCTTTCGCACAAGACGGTACCTTAACTTATGAACTTATGATAGCCCGTGTTAATTCGGATTTAGCTAACATACTAGGTAACTTAGTCAATAGAACGGTTGCAATGGTTAACAAATATTTTGGTGGGCTTATCTTGCCACCTTCTGAAATTGAGCCAATCGATGAGGAATTACAAGCTGTGGCCCTAGAACTTAAAGCTAATGTGGATACAAAGATGGACGATCTGAAAGTTGCTGATGCAATAGATGAAATATGGACACTCCTTCGAAGAAGTAATAAATACATCGATGAAACCTACCCTTGGGTAATGGCTAAAGATGAAAGTAAAAAAGCAAGACTGGGGACGGTTCTTTATCATTTATTAGAGAGCATTCGTTTTTCAGCAGTCCTACTGAGTCCATTCATGCCTGAAACGGCTACTAAAATATTGGAACAAATCAATGCAAAGGCTACGGACTATGCTTCATTAGATGCATTTGACGGCACAGTGGTTGGCGATAAAGTTGGCATTGGTGAAGTACTATTTGCTAGAATTGACGAAAAAGAAAAGCTTGAAGCAATTTTTGCTGAGAATGAAGCGATAAACACTGCCATTTCTGATAAAAGTGGTGAGCCCAAAGATGAAGTTGTAGAAGAGGTTGTAGAAGAAATTACATTTGATGAGTTTATGAAAGTGCAGATGAAGGTAGGGGAAGTTATAGCTTGTGAACCTGTGCCTAAGACTAATAAATTATTAGTATCAAAAATCAAGATTGGTGATGAAGTAAGACAGATCGTCTCAGGAATAGCTAAGTACTACACCCCAGAGGAAATGGTTGGCAAGAAAGTTGTGGTTGTAACTAACTTAAAGCCGATTAAACTTAGAGGTATGTTATCTGAGGGTATGATACTAGCAGCTTCTGATGAGGCAGGTAATCTTAAAGCTGTTACTATTGATGGGGATATTGAATCAGGATCCGAAGTAAGATAGCAAGAACAGTTAAGTCTTTATAAGGAGGTGTTTGTATGATATTTGAAAGCCATGCACATTATGACGATCAACAATTTGATGAAGACAGACATGAGATTTTACAAAAAGTATTAGAAGCAGGCGTTACCAAGGTGGTTAATGCGGCGTCTAACTTAGATTCTTCTGTCAAAATTATAGAGTTATGTAATAATTATGAGCATGTATATGGTGCAGTAGGTGTTCATCCTCATGATGTGGCAGATATGCATGATCTTGACCTTGAAACGATACTTGGATTAGCTAGTCACAAGAAAATCATAGCTATCGGGGAGATTGGTCTTGATTACTATTATGATAATGTACCCAAAGAAATTCAAAAACTTTGGTTCAGGGAACAGATTGCTTTAGCAAAAGAGATTGAATTGCCAATTATTATACACAGCAGAGATGCTGCTGCGGATACTTATGACATATTGGCAGCAACTAATGCAGCCAAAGTGGGTGGTGTCATTCATTGCTTTTCATATTCTAAAGAGATGGCACAACGTTTTATAGATTTAGGCTTTTATATTGGAATAGGTGGCGTTGTCACATTTGAGAAAGCTAAAGATATAAAAGAAGTTGTGAAAGCAATACCGATGGAAAAACTTCTTATTGAAACAGACGCACCTTACTTAGCACCGGTTCCCAGTCGAGGAAAACGTAACGATTCAACGAAGTTATCCTATATCATCCAAGCAATTGCAGATATCAGGGGACTCACTTATGAAGAGATTGAAGAGATTACCTATAACAACGGTATGAAGTTATTTTTTAATATATAAATAGTTTTGTTAGCATACATATAAAAAACATAGAATCCTCAAAGTGTAATAAATTGGGATG
>JAQICP010000334.1 GCA_027858555.1 Vallitaleaceae bacterium | reverse complement strand
AACTGAAGACATATATGAAGCGTGATAATGCTCACGGACTATTACATGTAGGTAGTTGGTTTGTGATGTTAATAGCACTTGGTACATTTGCATATTATTCAACAAATAACTTGGTATGTATTATTTTCTTCTTGTTTTATGGGGTTTTATATTCAAGTTGTAATGCTATTTGGCATGAATGCTCGCATGGCACTCCCTTTAAAACAATGTTCATTAATGAGGTGGTATTTTTTATTACTACAGCAATGGAGCAGAGGGATATTGTACTCACACGATGGAGTCATGCAAAACATCATTCCTATACATCGTATACAGATTATGACGTAGAACTAAGCGTCAAAAGACCGCCAAACCTGTGGATAGTTATTTTGAATATCTTCAATATAAAGTCCGGAATCAAAAGTAGTTTAGGTTTGATTTCACACTCTTTTGGCATTCTTTCTCCGGTAGCAAAAGATGTAGTGCCGACTGAGGAGCATAACAAGCTTTTCTTTTGGTCTCGAATCACATTATTAACCTATATTATTACAATTATTAGTTGCATTATTTTCAAAACATGGCTTCCACTACTTCTTTATGGTCTACCAAGATATTACGGTGGGTTTGTTCAAGGGTTATTAATTTTGACTCAGCATGCTGGGTTGGATCAGAATGTTGCTGATCATCGACTGAATTCACGCACAATTTATTTGAATCCTATATTGGGCTATTTATATATGAATATGCAGTATCATGTTGAGCATCATATATATCCATCAATCCCTTTTTATCAGCTGCCTAAACTACATCAATACATTAAGAATCAGCTTCCAAATCCATATTACGGTTTACTAGATACATATAAGGAACTGATCAAAACACTTTTAAAGCAGAGAAAAGATGTGAACTATTTTATCAATAGAAGGTCATAAGGGAGGGTCATTTATGAAGTGGCATAAAGTAATTTTAGAAAATGAATTAGAACTTGACGAATTGGTTGGGATAACAGTCGATAGTAAGAAATATGTGGTATACCACATTAAAAGCGGATTTTATGCAACAGATGGCGAATGTAGTCATGAACATGCTAGTTTTGTAGATGCATATGTTGCAGATGATTACGTCGAATGTCCAAAACATAATGGGCGCTTTCATATACCTACGGGTAAAGCATTAAGGAGGCCGGCGTGTATAGATTTAAATGTATATCCAGTAAAGATAGAAGGAAATTACTTGATGATCGGTTTGGAATAATGTCACAAATTATTAAGGAGGAAAAGCTATGAAAGTCAAAAACATAACAGATAAAAAACATTTTTTTGAAATAATTGACAGTTGCAAAGGAAAAGTAGAGTTAATAACGCTTGAAGGTGATCGCCTTAATTTAAAGTCTAAGCTTTCTCAATATTTTTCACTTGCTGAGATTTTTTCTGATGGTGCAATTCCTGAGATAGAAATTATTGCATATGATCATGATGACATGCATTTGTTGATAGATTTCTTAATTGAGGGATAGGCAAGAGAAGAATAGTTCTTTGATGTATGAACTAGATATATTTACTAACAACGATAAAAGATCGCAGACTATAGAAATGCTTGCGATCTTTTTGTTATCACTGATCTTATTGAGAACTACTTCGGGGTGTTTCTGAATTTCAGGGGTGATATTGCTGCCCGAGATGTAAAAGCGTTTATAAAGCTAGAGCTTGAACTATATCCTAGGAATTCAGCGATCTCCGAGACTGAACTCTGTGTCGTTTTTAGCATGGTTTTTGCAATATTAATTTTTGTAAGTGAGATATATTCGATAGGCGATATACCGGTTTCTTTTTTAAATAAATGTGAAAAGTAATAGGTGCTTAAATTTGCTTGATTTGCTAAGTCTTTTAGTGATAGTGATTTGCTAATATTGTTACGAATAAAGTTAATTGAGTTTGAAACGATGCCTGAGTTTGGAGAAGATGGTAAGGGAAGTATTCTATTCATAGTTTGTATCAAACAAAGGCAATTATATATCATACAGGAAAGTTCAATATCATCTAAGGGTTGCTCATAGTATAGTTTGGTTATTGTTTTATATATTATTTGTGATATTACTTGATTTGTCTCCAATTGAAATAGTGCGCCGCCATTTTGGGATATAAGATGATTTGTGAGGCAAATGGAATCATTACCACTAAAATGAAAAAACAAGAAATTACAATTTGGATCTGAATAATATGAATGTGGTTTGTTGCAATCTATTAGTAACAAGTCCCCCCCTTTTCCTACATACTGTTTGTTTTCGTAATCCAAATGTAGTTGTCCATCAAGAATATATATTAGTAAAGGTACAGTATTTCCTTTTCTTTTAATTTTGTAGCCGTATTGACAATGAAAATGACCGCATACCAATAAGTAATAAAAGTGTTTTTCAAACATAGGCGATGGTGTAAAGAAAAAATAATGAGAATTGGGTAGGATCCCTGT